>JBEAXB010000169.1:0-3405 GCA_041160045.1 Actinomycetota bacterium | reverse complement strand
CTCCAGTTATTGCCCCAACACTTAACAGCACCAGTCACAACAGCACACGAATGACCATAGCCAACAGAGATTGCAGTGACACCTGATGTCAACCCCGTCACCTGTACAGGCGTTGACGATGAAGTAGTTGTACCGTCTCCAAGTTGACCATATGTATTGTCACCCCAGCACTTTGCTGCTCCGAGTTCGATCACACACGTACTATTCCCGCCAGCAGAGATAGAACTTTGCGTCAGCCCAATCTCGCCACCAGATCCGGTTTCGTTTGAATCCGCGATGGCTGAATTTGTGGTCAGTCCGAAGATTCCAAACAGGGCCGCGACAACGGCTATCCGGACGAGTTTCGATTTTTTGGAATCTTTTTTGCTTTGTGAAAATTCAGACATTAAACGGCCCTTCAAAGAGTGGAAACTCGGTTGGCTCAGTGCGGGGCCTCATCGAATAGTCAGACACTACTCGGAGTAGTTACGAACTACTAACAAGCTCAAAGACTCCTGACGAACAGTCGAGGGAACAGTCAAGGATGAGGAATAGAGTCTAAAAATGGTTTCGCAAGCAAAAGCACCTGCCAGCAAGGCAAAAAAGGCACCGGCCAAGGATGGCGTTGTCAAGAAGCGACGCTCACCGATCACGAGAGCCGAGGGTGAACGACGCCTGATTGAGGCCGCTGCTGTGCTTCTCGCCCAGAAGCCGTTTTCCGAGGTGGGAGTGCGCGACATTGCCCTTCTGGCCGATGTCAACCATGGCTTTGTCCATACTTGGTTCGGCTCGAAGAACGATCTGATTATCCGAGTCATCAATCAACTGCTCGCCGGCATGGTGTCGCGAGTCGAGGGAACCGAGGCCGGCGCACAAGCCATCAACCCTGCAGATCCTGATGTCCGTTTGGCCGTTCGGTTGTTGATCTGGCTAGACCTCGAGGGCGTGAACTCGTGGGAAATTCTCCAGAATCAACCAATCATCCAGGTTCTCTCCGATCGGTATGTCTCAGTCGAAGGCCTGTCCGCCAAGGATGCTCGCCCAGCAGCTATGCAGGCTGTGGCGGTTGGTATCGCCGCATCATCGTTTGGCCATGTTCTCGTGCAGAACAAGTCTGATATCGGAAGCGAAGTAGGAGAAGTGTTTCTTCTCTGGCGCCACATCCTCGGGTTGCTGGCCAAGCACCCTCGGGCCTAGCCTTCGTTCAGAGGGAAATTCCTCCCTCGAGTACACAAACACCCCTTGCAGGGTTTGGGTGAAAGTCCCGACCGGCGGTATAGCCCGCGAACCCTCGTACTTCGGTGCGAGGGCCGACTCAGTGAAATTCTGAGGCCGACGGTAAGAGTCCGGATGGGAGCAAGGAAACAACATGACCAACCACGAGACGCTCATGCGTCGTGCCATGCATATGGCTGCAACAGCGCGTACCCACGCGCGGCCAAACCCATGGGTTGGTGCAGTGGTCGTGTGTGTTGATGGGTCTGTTTTTGAAGGCGCCACCCAACCCCCTGGCGGACCTCATGCCGAAATTGTTGCCCTTGCTGCTGCCACTGCCGTTGGCGCAGATGTGCGCGGTGCAACTTTGTATTCCACTCTTGAGCCGTGCTCGCATACGGGCCGCACTGGTCCATGCACAACGGCAATCATCGATGCTGGCATTGCTCATGTTGTCGCTGCGATCACCGACCCCGATAGCAACGTTTCCGGTACTGGCTTTGCTGCTTTGCGCGCAGCCGGAGTGCAGGTGACTGAAGGTGTGTGTGCTGAGGAAGCAACCGCACAACTCGCGCCGTACTTGCACCATCGCAGTACGGGTCGTCCGTTCGTGATGTTGAAGATGGCGAGCACACTTGATGCACGCACGTTTATCCCAGATGGTCCGCGATGGATTACTGGCGAAGCAGCCCGTATTCGTGTGCACCAATTGCGCGCAGAGAGCGATGCAATTCTTGTTGGCGCCGAAACCGTTCGCGTCGACGACCCGGAACTCACTGTGCGTTCTGTTGCAGGTGAATCACCCCGTCGCATTGTGCTGTCGCGAACCGGCAACATTTCTGCTGATGCAAAAGTGCACCCATGCGTCGTGTGGAACAAAAGCATCGAGGCTTTGCTCGACGAGTTGGGTGCAGATGGCGTGATCCAGTTGATGGTGGAAGGTGGCCCCACGATTGCCACCGAGTTCCACGCACTTGGTCTCATCAATCGTTATGTCTTTCACATCGCCCCGACAGTCAGTGGCAGCGACACCGCGCCCGGCATCTTTGTTGGCGATGCAACCAATCCCCTTGTTGATTGCCACGTGGTGTCAGCCACCGCGCTTGGCGCAGATCTAGAGATCGTTATGGACCCCATACGAGAGAAAGCAGGAACACCATGAGTGATTCAACCCTTGCCCCCATTGAAGATGTCATTGCAGCAATGGCACGCGGAGAAATCGTTGTCATGGTCGACGACGAAGATCGCGAGAACGAAGGCGACTTCATCATGGCTGCAGAGTTTGCCACTGCCGAAAAACTTGCATTCATTGTTCGTTATTCCACCGGTGTTGTGTGTGCGCCATTGACAGATGAACGCTGCGATGAATTGCGCCTGCCACTCATGGTGGAGCAAAACACCGAGAGCCAGCGCACCGCATTCACCGACACCGTCGACATCATCGAAGGCACCACCACCGGCATTAGTGCAGCTGACCGTGCGGCAACATTGCGCGGCCTTGCAAACCCTGCGTTGTCGTTCAAAGCTTTTGCCCGCCCGGGCCACATCTTTCCGCTGCGGGCACGCAATGGCGGAGTACTGAAGCGAGCTGGCCACACCGAAGCCGGTGTCGACCTTGCTCGTCTTGCCGGTTGCGAGCCAGCCGCCGTGATCTGCGAGATTCAGAACGACGACGGCACCATGATGCGCTTGCCAGACCTGCGTACGTTCTGTGCCGAGCACAATCTGCTGTTGTCTTCAATTGCACAACTCATCGAGTACCGCCGCCACAACGAACGCCTCGTTGAGCGCGTTGGTGAAGCAGCAGTGCCCACAGAGTTCGGCAACTTCACATGTGTTGCCTACAAGAGCACCATCGACAACATCGAACATCTCGCTTTCGTCAAGGGTGACGTCACGGGTGTGGATCCAGTGCTTGTTCGCGTGCACAGCGAATGCCTGACTGGCGATGTATTCGGATCACGCCGTTGCGACTGTGGTCCGCAGTTGCAGGCAGCGATGAGCATCATCGATGCTGCTGGTGCCGGAGTCATTGTGTACTTGCGAGGTCACGAAGGTCGTGGCATCGGAATTGGTCACAAGATTCGTGCATATTCACTGCAAGACGAGGGCTTCGACACTGTTGATGCAAACACCGAACTCGGTCTTCCGATCGACAGCCGTGAATACGGAATCGGTGCACAGATATTGGCAGACCTCGGTGTCACCAAC
>JBEAXB010000002.1:0-14266 GCA_041160045.1 Actinomycetota bacterium | reverse complement strand
GTGACACACGCGGAGAGCGCATGGACCTTGTGCGTGACTCAGCCGGCTACCTCGCCGACAACTTCGAAAAAGCACCGATGCTCATGATTCCTTGCATCGATGGTCGCCTCGACAATCTTCCAGCATTTGCTGGAGCCGGTGCATGGGGCTCGCTGCTTCCCGCAGTGTGGAGCTTCATGCTTGCATTGCGTGAGCGCGCAATGGGCTCAGCGTGGACAACCATCCACCTCATGAATGACGGTGAAAAGGAAGCAGCCGACCTTCTCGGTATTCCGTACGACAAAGTGACACAGGGTGGACTCTTCCCGATTGCCTACACAATCGGAACAGAGTTCAAGCCCGCCAAGCGCGAGCCACTCAGCAAGGTTCTTCACTGGGACAAGTGGTAACACCATGACCACTGCGGTCACGTATGCACTGACTGACGGCGTCGCCATCATCACGATGGATGACGGCAAAGCAAATGCAATGTCGCTTGCGGTGCAGCAAGGTATTCATGCTGCACTTGATCAGGCTGAAAAAGACGGCGCTCCGGTGGTTCTCACTGGCCGCGCCGGAATCTTGTCTGCAGGTTTCGACTTGAAGACACTTGCGGCTGGTGGTCAGGGAGCAATCGAAATGCTGAACGGCGGAATCGAGCTGGCTATTCGCCTTCTCAGTTTTCCGAATCCGGTTGTGATTGCGTGTCCGGGCCATGCCATCGCCATGGGCGTCTTTGTGTTGCTGAGTGCGGATTACCGCATCGGCATCAAGGGCAACTATCGCTACACAGCGAACGAAGTTGCCATCGGCATGACCATGCCGTTTTCAACAATCGAAATCCTTCGTCAACGCGTCACCCCAGCCGCACTCACTCGTTCGGTGCTGTTGGCAGAAGTGTTCACTCCCGACAATGCGATAGAAACAGGCTTTCTCGATCTGGTGGTCGAAGAAGCAGAACTCATGCCAACTGCAATTGCGTTTGCAAAGTCAACCTCTGCACTCAACGCTGGTGCCCATACAGCGAGCAAGAAGCGTTTACGTGCCGATGTGTTGGCCGCCATTCGCGACGGGCTCGCCAAAGACTCGGTCGGCTGGGCCAAGCAGTTCGTTTAATCGACGAGACGTAAACCGCTCGGAGCAATTGACTGCTCGACGAACGGCAAATCAACGACAAATTCGGTTCGGTGCGCGGGAAAAACATGTCGTGATACCAGAACTGTCTTTCCGTCCACACTGTTTGTTGTTCGCTGGCATCTGAGCACTGGTGAACCAACAGGGATCTTGAGAAGCGATGCTTCATCTTGTGTTGCTGCATCGGCTCCGATTGTTTGCGTTGCACCCGCAAACGGAATGTCGAGCAGTTCGTAGAACGGTGAGCGTTCCACATCGGCGCGTGAAAGATTTTGGCCCAGTTCTTCTGCACACCAAACAGTGACGATGGCAAACGGTTCGCCGTCTGCAAGATTGAGTCGCCTCACCCGCAACACTTGGGTGGTTCCGAGTGCAAGCGCGACATCCTTCGGAGCTTTTTCAAAAGCAAACTCGAGCACTTGGCGTTCGGGACGCGCACCCGACGCGCGCATCTGATCTTCAATTGTTGCAAGACGGGCCAAAGGCTGACGCACCGTGTCGCCAGCGACGAACCAACCGAATCCTTGGCGCGAGTCAACGAGACCCTCGTCGCGCAACATCTCGAGGGCCTTGCGAATCGTGACTCGGCTGACATCGAACTGCGTGGATAATTCCGATTCGCTCGGCAGGAGACGGCCAGCCGCATACGCACCTGAGAGAACTCGACCCTTGAGTTCTTCAGCAATCTGGTGATAGCGAATGGTGCGCACTTGTATTATAGTTGTATACATAAAGACAAAACGCAAGTCCTCATTACTTGCCCTGTGAAAGGCCCATACCGATGACTGTTTCAGCCGGCACTCCTATCTCTCTTGTAAACGCGGTGTATGCAACGCTTCCTGCAAATGCAGCACTTGGCCGCGAGCGCCTCGGACGTCCGCTCACACTTGCCGAAAAGATTCTGATCAACCACCTTGTCGATGCACAGACACAAGAGATGGAACGTGGTCGCAGTTACGCAGACTTCAAGCCTGACCGTGTGGCAATGCAGGATGCAACAGCCCAGATGGCACTTCTTCAGTTCATGACCGCAGGTCTTCCCACCACGCTTGTTCCGTCAACCGTGCATTGCGATCACCTGATTCTCGCAAAGGTCGGCGCAAAGCTCGACCTCAAGATTGCCAACGACGACAACCGTGAGGTGTACGACTTCCTTCGCTCAGTGAGCGCAAAATACGGCATTGGTTTTTGGGGACCAGGCAGTGGCATCATCCATCAGGTCGTTCTCGAGCACTACGCATTCCCCGGCGGAATGATGATTGGCACCGACAGCCACACACCCAATGCGGGCGGTCTCGGCATGGTGGCCATCGGAGTTGGTGGAGCAGACGCAGTCGACGTGATGACAGGCTTTCCGTTCAACGTTCGTTGGCCAAAAGTCATCGGCATCAAACTCACCGGCACATTGTCCGGATGGAGCAGCCCGAAGGACGTCATCTTGGAAGTTGCCCGTCAACTCACCGTTGAAGGCGGCACCGGTGCAATCGTTGAATACTTCGGCGACGGAGCCGACAGCATCTCAGCCACCGGCAAAGCAACCATCTGCAACATGGGAGCCGAAATCGGCGCCACCTGTTCGGTCTTTGGATACGACGCCAACATGTCGGCGTATCTGTCGGCAACAGGACGCGCAGACATCGCAGCAGCCGCCGACAAGGTGGCAGCAGACCTTCGTCCGGACGCCGGAGCACAGTACGACCAAGTCGTCGAGATCAATCTCGACACATTGACCCCACTCATCAACGGGCCTCACTCCCCCGACCGTGCACACAAAGTGGGCGCAGCCGGAGTGGGTGCAGCAGCAACCGAGAACGAATGGCCACTCGACATCTCATCAGCCCTCATTGGCTCATGCACCAACTCGTCGTACGAAGACATCACGCGTGCAGCATCAATTGCTCGTCAGGCAGCAGCACGTGGTTTGAAGGCCAAGGTCGAACTGCTGATCACGCCTGGCAGCGAACAAACACGTGCCACCATCGAGCGTGATGGTCTTCTTGCAGATCTCGAAGCAATCGGTGCAACAGTTCTTGCGAATGCATGTGGACCATGCATTGGTCAATGGGAACGCAGTGCGGATAAGAACGCAAAGCCGAACACCATCGTCAACTCGTTCAACCGAAACTTCCCGAAGCGCAACGACGGCTCGGCAAACACTTTGTCGTTCGTGACAAGTCCCGACACGGTGATTGCTCTTGCTCTTGCTGGTCGCCTCGACTTCAACCCGGCGACAGACACGCTCACTGCCCCCGACGGCTCGCAAGTCAAGCTCGACCCACCAAAGGGCGACATCTTGCCAGCAAAGGGCTACGACGCAGGCGAAGACACGTTCACGGCCCCACCAGCCGATGGCAGCAATGTCACGGTTGCTGTGAGCCCAACAAGCGATCGTTTGCAGTTGCTTCAACCATTCGGCGCGTGGGACGGAAACGACTATGTCGGTCTTCCCATCCTCATGAAGGCACAGGGCAAGTGCACCACCGACCACATCTCGGCGGCTGGCAAGTGGCTCACCTATCGCGGACACCTCGAGAACATCTCTGGCAACTTGTTCATTGGCGCCGTCAACGCGTTCAATGGCGCGGTTGGTGAAGGACTCGACATCACCGATGGTGCTCGTCGCAGCTACCCAGACATTGCAAAGAACTACGGCACGTCAGGTATTCGCTGGTGTGCAATCGGAGATCAGAACTATGGAGAAGGATCATCGCGTGAACATGCAGCGATGGAACCACGATTCCGTGGTGGCGTTGTCATCTTTGCCCGTTCATTTGCCCGTATTCACGAGACAAACCTGAAGAAGCAGGGACTCGTACCGCTCACGTTCTCCAATCCGGCCACATACGACCTCATCGAGGAAACAGACCGCATCAATGTGCACAACTTGCCGCCGGTACCCGATCAGCCAATCAAGTGCTCGATTACCAAGGCCGATGGTTCCACCATCGAGTTCGAGGCAAAGCACACGTTCAGCCCTGAACAAGTGGAATGGTTCAAGGCCGGATCAGCATTGAACATTGTGCGCGCAAAGGTAGCTGCGCAGAAGTAAACGGGGTTTAATCCGTGCCGGGACGACGCTCGTCCTCGGCATTCGGGTCCCCCACATAGTTCGACGGAAACGATCGACGTAATTCGTCCTCAGTCGGTTCGTAATACTCGCGACCTTCGGGCGGCAACAGCGCGCTGATTGCAGTCATGATTGCCGTTGTGTCTGCATCGGGATCCGTGTAGCTCAGATGTACTGGCGGCCCAACCACGATGATCACGTCGGGAGGTGATGTCACGTTCGTGATGTTCGGCAACTTTGCATTGCGGGGCCACACTTTTTCCGTGCCCCAAATGCCGACGGGAATGACAGGAGCGCGAGTTTGCTCGGCAAGTTTTGCTGCACCCCAGCGACCCTTGAGTACGGGGTCAAAGAATGCACGTCCCCGCGGGATGGTTCCCTGTGGCATCAGTGCCACCAGGTCACCTGCGATCAACGACTCCGTTGCTGCCCGCAGAGGTTCGTCACTTCCCGTGCCACGTTCGACGCGAATGCCTCCGAGCGCAGATGCAAGCGGACCAATCACTGGCGCGTCGAATACTTCCTTTTTGCCAAGAAAGCGCACTGCACGTCCGGTCTTTGCAACGGCAAGAGAAATCGCAGCAATGTCGAAGTAACTGCGATGGTTGCCGCAGATGATTGCTGCGGAATTCTTTGGAATGTTCTCTGTACCCGTAATTGAAAAACGTGCATACGGAAAGACTTCGGGTCGGGCGAACTTCATGAGTAATTGCTGGGCTTCAAGCCCAATGATTGGCACCTTTGCGACACCGACCGGAACATCCATGTGCATCACAGGCCAGCGTCGTGCAGCAGCCATCAGACGCAAACGCCAGTCGGGGTTCACGCAATGGGGAAACCCAACTGCCGAAAGCAATGGTTCATCAAAAACACTGTCGCTATATGCGTACGAACCAGACAGTTCAACTGCGTTTTCGAGCGACCATGCCATGACTGCATCGCGCTTGCCACGCGACCATACATATGGTCCGACCAGTTCGCCGGTGTAGTTGCCATCAACATCCACGTCGTATGTGGTCGCAATGACAGCATCAAAACCCATCAACTTTGCAAACGGTTCGATGAGATCGCGCGGAGTTGTTGTCGCAAGAACCACACTGCGACCTTCAGCGCGATGACTGTCGATCACTTGTTGTGCATACGGCTGCACCATCGCCACAAGGTCGGGAGCAGCAGCGAGGGCTGCATCGCGCACCTGCGCACGCGAATGTCCGCGCATCGCAACGACTGCTTGTCGACCAAGAACCATCGACGGCAGATTTTCGCCAAACGTTTCGAACACTTGATAGAGCAATGACTCACCAGGAATATTGCGCGTCACGACTCCTGTCTCGCGCAGTACGCGACTCACCACATGTGCTGAAGCACCCGAGAGAATCGTCCGGTCTAAGTCAAAAAAAGCTGCATGGCCCACGGGCGCAGGCTACGCGAGTAAAGAAGGGGTCAGATCAAGAGTGCCCAGAAATGGGAAAGACCCCGCAAAAGCGGGGCCTCTCAACCGAAAACCCAATGATCGGGGGGGATCATATGTTTGGGTTCTTCCGGCCGGACGATGGGGGGCATGTCCGGCGCGATTTCTGTTAGTGAAAGTATGCACGTGAATGCGTGAACACTCAAGTCGAACGGCAAGATACTTGCTATCGTTTTTAGAGATAGTTGTCACACCTCCTCTGAAGGGAGCCCACCCATGGAAATCAAGCAGTTGCAGAGCCTGGTGGCGATTGCCGATCATGGCTCCTTCTCAGCGGCGGCAAAGGCCCTCGACACCGTCCAATCGAACGTCTCGGCCCACATTGGTCGCCTCGAGAAGCAGTTGGGGGCGACCCTGATCGACAGGGGCTCTGGCGCACTGACAGATGAGGGCGACATGGTCGTGACCCGAGCGCGCCGGATTCTGCACGAGATGGAAGACATCGATGCCGACATCCACTCTCTTGGCGAGACAACCACCGGCGAGTGTCGCATCGGAAGTATCGGTACAACCGCGAGGTGGCTCATGCCGTCACTTCTTAGTTCGCTCTCTCGACATCACCCCGGAGTCCATACAACCGTTGTCGAAGGAGCCACCAGTTCATTGTTGTTTCGTCTGAACAGTGGCGAGATCGATGCAGCAATTGTTCACTTACCGATTGCCGATCAAAGCCTTGATGTGAAAGAGATGTTTGCGGAGGAACTGTTCCTGCTTGCCCCGAGTGCTCATGTTCTTGCAGGGCACACCACCATTTCATTGGAAGAACTTTCGCAACATCCGATTCTTTTGGCTCCACGCGGCACCGCACAGCGACGCATCATCGACCGTGCCGCAGCAAACAAGGGAGTTGCTCTCCAGTCCCAAGCGGAAATCGATGGTGGACGCCTGATGGCCTCTCTCGTTTTTGAAGGCTTTGGCGCCGCCATCGTGCCTGCAAGTGCAGTTCCCGGATGGCTGCAAGGCGATTTCGTACGAATCTCTGTTCCCGAACTTCCTCGTCGCGTTGTGGGTTGGGTTCAGCGCCCTCGCCCCCGTCCGAACAGGGCAACGCTTGCCGTGCGCGACAGGGCCTTCGATGTGGTTGCTCGCCATGGCCCCAAACAGCCAGGTATTTCTCTCGAAATCGGACCGCGACCAGCAAAGGGAACCCGCGGAACCCTGACTGTCTAGTCTGTAGGGAGTGAGTAACAGTGAGGCCGCCAAACGAGATGTCGTGGTGGAGTTGCAGCACAATGTTCCTGGGGCAGCATCAGCCTCAATCGTGCGTATGGCAAGTGGCCGCGAAGTCGTGTGGCTCGAAGTCGACGGTTCCCAGCATCGCGGGGCTCTGAGCGCCGCCGCCTCACACGTCATCGCAACAGCAGCCATGACTGCGCGCACCAAAGGACTCCCCCTCATCTCTCAGATGGAATCATCCGGAGCCGACATTCTCGAGGGTATTGCTGCGCTCCACGGATGGGGACTTGCAGCAAAGGCTCTCGCCGATTGTTCGGGCGTTGTTCCGATCATCAGTATCGTCACTGGCCCCGCAGTGTCTGGCCCCGCTCTCCTTCTTGGGTTGTCTGACTTTGTTGTCATGACCGACAACGCATACGCCTTTGTCAGCGGACCAACCATGGTGTTCGAGTTCACCGGAATCGATGTCGACACGGATGAGCTTGGCGGAGCCGGAACGCATGCGCGCCATAGTGGTGTGAGTTCGGTTGTCGTTCCCGATCTCGACGCCGCCACCATCTGGGTGGAAGAACTGCTTGAATATCTGCCTTCCAACGTTGACGAATTGGCTCCTGTTCTTGCCACCACAGATCCGGATACCAGACTCACGCCAGAAGCCGGAGACCTGATCCCGAAAACATCCACCGGTAGTTACGACGTGCGCGAAGTGATTGCGTCGATTGCCGACGATGGGGTGTACCTCGAGATGAAGGCACGCTGGGCGGGCAATGTTGTCACCGCTTTTGCCCACATGGCTGGCTACCCCATTGGCATCGTGGCCAATCAGCCCATTGCACTCGCCGGAACACTTGACATTCCGGCATCACAAAAAGCGGCCCGCTTTGTCGCCTTTTGCGACGCATTCAATATCCCTGTTCTGACACTCGTTGACACTCCTGGCTTTTACCCGGGCAAGGATCTCGAGTGGCGCGGCATGATTCGTCACGGCGCGCAACTTGTGTTTGCCTATGCCCGCGCAACAGTGCCGCGCATCTGTGTCGTGTTGCGCAAGTCCTACGGCGGGGCATACATCGTGATGGATTCGAAGCAAATGGGAAATGATCTCTGCCTCGCATGGCCATGTGCGGAATTGGCAGTGATGGGTGCAGGACAGGCCGCCGCCATCTTGCAGCGCCGTGCCACGCCAGAAGAACGCGCCGCGTTCGAGGCGGACTATTCGGCCCGCCTCCTCAATCCGTACATTGCTGCCGAACGCGGATACATCGATGCCGTGATCGATCCGGCCGATACGCGGCTCGAGATTTGCGCAGCTCTGCACATGTTGCGCGATAAACGTGAACGTTTGGTGACGCGAAAGCACGGCAACACACCCCTTTAGGCAAACCCTTGCCGTATAAGTGGAACCCGACCAGTCGCTTCGCCTAATCTGTGTGTGAGGGATGAACCCCTCACATTTCGTCAATGTCGAGGGGATCCCAAATGACTGACACAATCACAATTATTGATGACAGAACCGGCAAGCAAGTCACCGTGCCAATCACTGGTGGAGTTTTCAGTTCCGCTGCACTTCGCGAACTCGACCCAAGTCTTTTCATGTACGACCCTGCGTACCTCTCCACTGCAGCATGCAGATCAGCCATCACCTACCTCGATGGCGACAATGGCGTTCTTCGCTACCGCGGAATCCCCATCGAACAACTCGCTGAGAGTTCAACTTTCCTTGAGGTTGCATACCTGCTCATCCACGGTGAATTGCCAACTGGTGACCAACTCACACAGTGGGAATTGGATGTCACTCATCACACCATGATCCACGAAAACATGCGCAAGCGATTCGTCGACGGGTTTCATTACGACGCCCACCCAATGGGAATGTTCATCTCTGCAACCGCAGCACTCGGAACGTTCTATGACGACGCCAAGGACATCTTCGACAAGGACTCATTCGACAAGCAAGTTCTTCGTCTTGTCGCCAAGGTGCCGACAATCGCAGCCATGTGTTATCGCTTCAGCCAGGGACTCCCCTTCGTACCACCGAACAATGCCTTGTCATACGGCGAGAACTTCCTCAACATGATGTTCCGTATCGGTGACGACTACAAGGTGAATCCGGTTCTTGCACGAGCCATGGACATCTTGTTCATCCTTCACGCAGATCACGAGCAGAACTGTGGCACCACGGCAATGCGCGTTGTCAGTTCTGCCAACTCAGACCCCTACACCGCCACAGCAGCCGCTGCAGCGGCCCTGTACGGCCCACTGCATGGCGGAGCGAACGAAGCAGTCGTTCGCATGCTTGCCGAGATCGGTGATGTCGCGAACATTCCTGCATTCATCGAAAGCGTCAAGGCTGGCGAAGGTCGCCTCATGGGCTTTGGACACCGTGTGTACAAGAACTTCGATCCTCGTGCGACGATCATCAAGAAGACTGCATACGACGTCTTTGCTGTCACCGGCATGAACCCTTTGCTCGAGATTGCACTGAAGCTCGAAGAAGTAGCGCTCAGCGATGAATACTTCATCAAGCGCAAGCTGTACCCGAACGTCGACTTCTACTCCGGGTTGATTTACGAAGCGCTCGGATTCCCTGTCGACATGTTCACTGTTCTGTTTGCCATCCCCCGCACCGTTGGCTGGCTCACACACATGCAGGAACTTCTTGCCGATAGCGAACAGAAGATCAGCCGCCCACGCCAGTGGTACACCGGCGTCGACGAGCGTCCATACATTCCTGTCGCTCAGCGCTAATCAGGGCTCGCTCAGGCGAGCGTGATAACAATTTTGCCGATGTTGCCGTTGGTCGCCATGTATTCATGGGCCTGTGCGATATCTGCGAACGCATACGTTGAATCGACCACAGGCTTCAATACTCCGGTGGAGAAATGTGGCAGCATCTCGGCGGCGAACTTTTGTGAGATTGCAATCTTTTCTTCTAATGGTCGCCCACGAAGAACAGTGCCGGTGAGCGAAGCGCGCTTGCCCATCAGACTTCCGACATTGAAGGGCAACGACGCTCCGGCCATGGTTCCCACCTGAACGATGTGGCCCTTCACAGCAAGTGATGCAATGTTGCGGTCGAGATACTCGCCGCCAATCACATCCAGAACAACATTGACTCCGGCTCCCGCGGTCGCAGTTGCGACTTCGGCCACGAAATCTTGTGAGCCATAGTCGACGACAACATCAGCGCCGAGCGCCCGACATGCTGCAACCTTGCCCGATGAACACGTCACGATGATGCGCGCACCAATCGCCTTGCAAATTTGGATTGCTGCGCTTCCGACTCCGGAACCACCTGCGTGCACCAATGCCCAACGGCCAGAGGTCAACCCACCTTGTACAACAAGTGCATCCCACGCGGTGATAAACACCTCGGGGATTGCTGCTGCATCGGTGAATGACATGCCTGTAGGAACAGACATCGCTTGACGTTCATGAACGACGAGCTGTTCGGCGTAGGCACCGCCAGAAACGATGCCCATCACCGCATCGCCGATATTCCATGCCTTGACGCGCGAGCCAACCGCCATGACGACGCCTGCAAACTCGAGCCCTGGAATCGGGGCATCCTCTGGAAAGGGGTTCGGGTAGAAACCCATTCGCTGCAAAAGATCGGCCCGATTGAGGGCCGTTGCCTTGACAGAGACAAGTATTTCTTCGGCACCAAAAGTTGGTGCTGGAGTTTCGGAAATCGCGAGAACTTCAGGCCCTCCGAATGTGTGGAGGACAACAGCTTTCATTGTGGTCAGGCCATCTTTGCTTGCAAGCGGCGATCGAGCGCTGCGAGGTAATCCTCGGTGGTCAACCATGGCTGATCACGCGAAATCAGAGTTGACAAGTCCTTTGTCATCTCGCCGCCTTCGATGCTCTCAACACAAACTCGCTCGAGCTTTTCTGCAAAGTCGATGAGGAGCGGGTTGTTGTCGAGTTTGCCACGATGCTTGAGGCCACCGGTCCATGCGTAGATCGATGCAACAGGGTTGGTCGATGTCTTGTTGCCTTTTTGATGCTCGCGGTAGTGACGCGTCACGGTGCCGTGAGCGGCTTCAGCCTCAACGGTGCGACCATCTGGTGTAAGTAGAACCGATGTCATCAGGCCAAGCGAGCCATAACCCTGTGCCACGGTGTCTGACTGAACGTCGCCGTCGTAGTTCTTGCAGGCCCACACGTAGCCGCCTTCCCACTTCATTGCACAAGCCACCATGTCGTCGATGAGGCGATGCTCGTAAGTAAGACCAGCCTTGTCGAAATCAGCCTTGAATTCGTTTTCGAAGACTTCCTGGAACAGATCCTTGAACTGACCGTCGTAGGCCTTCAAGATGGTGTTCTTCGTGCTCATGTACACGGGGTAGTTACGGGACAAACCATAACGAAGCGATGCGCGAGCGAAGTCGCGAATGCTGTCGTTGAAGTTGTACATGCCCATTGACACTCCGCCGTCCTTGCCGAAGGTGGCGATGTCGAACTGCATTGGCTCGCTTCCGTCGGCTGGCGTGTATGTCATCGTGACAGTGCCGGCACCTGGAACCTTGAAGTCGGTTGCCTTGTACTGATCTCCGTGAGCATGACGACCAATGACGATTGGCTTTGTCCAACCTGGCACCAGGCGTGGGATGTTCGAACAGATGATTGGCTCGCGAAA
The DNA here is from genome assembly GCA_041160045.1 of Actinomycetota bacterium. Classification (GTDB taxonomy): domain Bacteria; phylum Actinomycetota; class Acidimicrobiia; order Acidimicrobiales; family Ilumatobacteraceae; genus UBA2093. Next base: position 2,797 of record JBEAXB010000002.1, on the reverse strand, counting down.
GACGACTCCACCAAGAATGTTACGAATGGTGCCGTTCGGCGACTTCCACATCTTCTTCAAGCCGAACTCCTCAACGCGCTGCTCATCTGGCGTGATGGTGGCGCACTTGACTCCGACGCCATGCTTCAGGATTGCGTTCGCTGAATCAATCGTGATCTGGTCGTTTGTCGCGTCGCGGCTTTCCATGCTGAGGTCGTAGTACTCGAGATTGATATCGAGATAAGGAAGGATCAGACGGTCCTTGATGAACTGCCAAATGATGCGAGTCATCTCGTCACCATCGAGTTCGACAACCGGATTTTCAACCTTGATCTTTGCCACGGGAACACCTCATTCTTTGAATCGACTTTGTGTCGATTATCACTTGTATCAGACTTGTACACAATAGCGTTTTGAGAGGACCCGCGCTCTACCATCAGGACTAATGGATTTTCAGTGGACACCTGATCAAATTGCTCTTCGTGCCAAGGCTGCCGCCGTCGCGGCAGATGGCGTCGCACGATACGGAAGACACGCCGCCTCGTGGATGAATGGCTACTCAAAAGAGTTCTCCCGCGAGCTCTCCTCGCATGGTTGGATTGGCCTGATTTGGCCAAAAGAATTCGGTGGCGGAGGCCGCCCACCCATCGAACGGCTCATCGTTGGCGAAGAGATGATCAGCGCAGGAGCCCCAATCGCTGCGAGTTGGTTCGGCGACCGCCAGATGGGGCCCGCACTTATTCAGTACGGCACCAAAGAACAACAGGAAAAGTTTCTCCCCGGAATTCTCGCTGGCGAAACAACATGGTGCATCGGAATGAGCGAGCCGAACTCAGGCAGCGATCTTGCATCATTGAAAACCTCGGCACGTGACGACGGAGACGAGTGGGTCATCAATGGCCAAAAAATCTGGACCAGTTTTGGTGCCGACGCGGATTATTGCTATCTCATCTGCCGCACCAGCAGCGACGGACCTCCGCACGCTGGCATCAGCGAGATCATTGTTCCGATGGATACTCCCGGCATCGAAGTTCGCCAGATCACCGACATGACCACCAATCGTCATTTCTGCGAAGTGTTCTACACCGACGTGCGCGTGCCAAAGGAAAACCTTGTTGGCCAATTGGGCGGCGCCTTCTCACAGACCATGCGTCAGTTGGAGCACGAGCGTGGCGGTATCGACCGCCTCGTCTCCACGCATTTCTTGTTCAAGGAAGCATGTGCTCATGCAGACACCTCCGACCATCGTGTTCGCCAAGAAATCGCTTCCATTGAAACTGGTTACCGCATCGGTCGAATCCTTGTCATGCGCGAAGTACTCAAGCAAGCACCTGCCGGGTTCTCTGCCGCCACCAAATGTTTCTGCACCGAACACCAACAAAAAGTTGATGAATTCGTGAGCCGTACGATGGGTGCCCAATCAATGATCTGGGACGACACGGCAAAGGGTCTTGCCTACAGCCCTGGATACACCATCATGGGTGGCACATCGAATGTCATGCGCAATATTCTTGGCGAACGCGTTCTCGGGCTCGCAAAAATCTAAAAACACAGACACCGTCAAAGGGGCACATCATGGCCGATCTCATTGCACTTAGTACTCGCATCGTGGATTCCGGCATTGCCGACGAATCTGTCAATCGCGTCAACAACGAATTGTCAGAAGTCGCCGAGAACTTGGCCATGGTCGAATCATTTAGCCACAGCGTTGTGTGGGATTCGGGCGACGGGCTCGTCACCTTCGATGCAAGTCACGCAAATACCGGCGCGGCAGTTGTTGACGCCATGCAAAAATGGCGCGCTCAACCAATCGACTCGATTGTGTACACCCACGGCCACTCAGATCATGTGGGCGGAAGCAGTGCATTCGCTGCACGCATGGCGGCAGATGGCTTTCGAGTGCCTCGTGTCATCGGACATGAGAATGTGAGCCCTCGCTTCGAGCGTTATCGCACCACCAACGACTGGAATGTAGCGATTAACGCTCGTCAATTCGGAGGAATACGCGGTGACCTTGAGAATGCACTGAATGACCTTCGGCCTGTTCCAGGTGCTCGCAAACTCAGCGAGTTCATTCCAGCCGAGACACTTGAGCCAACCATCGAGGTTGCGGATTTCTTGTCGATGACATTTGGCAATGACACCGTCGAGTTCCACCATGCACGTGGGGAAACAGATGACCACATCTGGAGCTGGTTCCCGAAGCAAAAGTGGATTGCCTCTGGCGACTTTGTCATCTGGAATTTTCCGAATGCCGGTAACCCGCAAAAAGTGCAGCGTTGGCCGATCGAATGGGCAGCTGCATTGCGGGCAATGATCGCAAAGGGCCCAGAGCTCCTTCTCCCCGCCCATGGTCTGCCGATTGCCGGCAAGGAACGCATTGCACGAGTTCTCGATGAGATTGCAACTGCGCTCGAAGATCTTGTGAGCACGGTTGTCACCATGATGAACGCTGGTGAGACACTCAACAACATCATTCACACCGTTCGAGTGCCCGAGGCAACACTGGGCAAGCCATATCTTCGCCCGTTGTACGACGAACCCGAATTCGTTGTCCGCAATATTTGGCGGCAATTCGGCGGATGGTGGGACGGCGCACCGTCACGTTTGAAGCCAGCGCGCGATGAAGCCGTTGCTGTCGAACTTGCGTCCATCGCAGGTGGCGCCGATGTACTCATGAGGCGCGCAGTAGAACTCGCAGCGTCGGGCGATCTTCGTTTGGCCTGCCATCTGGCTGACTTCGCCGGTTGGGCCGCACCCGATGATCCGAGCATTCACGAACAGCGTGCCAAGGTCTACGAAGTGCGCCGCAAGAGCG
>JBEAXB010000168.1:0-3434 GCA_041160045.1 Actinomycetota bacterium | reverse complement strand
GCGGAGGCGCAGGGCGCCATCGACAGCTTCCTCGACGCCCTTTTCTCGGGCGATCCTGCGAGGGTCGATCAGGGTCTGGCCCCTGGGTTTCAGATCCTCCGCTCCGATGGGAAGAGCTATGACAAAGCGAGCTATCTCGGAGCCTTGCCAAAGCACAAGGTGCGCCCCTCGACCAGCAATCTGAAGGCCACGGGCTATGGCGATATGATCGTGACCACCTATACGATCACGACCGAACAGACGATCGGGGACCAGGCTGTCGAGGCGGTCTCGCCCCGCCTCTCCGTCTTTCACAAGGAAGGGGACCGCTGGATGATCTTGGCTCACGCCAATTTCGCGCAGATTGGCTGAACGCGTCGGGAGAAAGGTCCCGAGAATAACGAGAAATCGGCTCCGCCCGACGTTCTTGGTCGCGTCTGCGAAACTCATCCAGTCATGTCCTTCGGGCACCACTCGAAACTGTACGCTCCGTGTTGGAGATCCGCAGCAGATCACCTGAACCCCCGCTCGGGGGGCACCTCACAGCCAGACACTGGCCAAACCTTCAACACCTAGGTTTGTCCTGTGCCTTGAAACAATTATCACCCGAGGAGCGCACACACTAGTTGGTCAGTCCACAAGCGTTGCGGGCTGATTGACCATCGCTCCATTCGCCTCATAGGCAGCCTTAAGGGCTGCTTCCAACGACGAACCGAGGAATGCACGGTCCCTTAGCACCACCGCCACCTTTTCAAGCTTAGGAACCGGGTTCTGTCGCGAGCGAATGAAGATTGGCTCGACATAAATCAGTTCGCCATCGATGATGAGGTTTGAAGTGCGACCCCTGATGACTTCGACACCGATGCGGTTCCACAATCCGAATTCCTGTGCAATCACAGGATCCTGATCGATGATGGCATCTGCCTGTTCCGGTCCGAGGAAGTAAAGATCCTTGGGCAGCTTCAGGACGGAAAGTTTTCCATAATCGCGCCCATACTGATAGACCATGCCTATCGCACGAAGGTTCAGAGGATCTTGGGGAGTCCAGGTTTTCGAAAGAACGAACTGAAAGTCTTCCTGGGACTCTGGCAGTGCACCACCAGGCGTTGCCATCCAAGGAGTCAACGATTGCGTGAATGTGATCGCGTTGCTGATGCCACGCATCGGCCCCACGATCTCATCTGCGTCGTCAAATAGATCCTCACTGCTGAAGAACGTCATTGCGTCTTTCTGGTGGTAATAAGGGTAGACCTCGTTAAACTGCAGGTTCATCAGTTCGATCGGATACTGGATGTTCGCCTTGATATCTGCCGGCATTTCAGCTGCACTCTTGAACAGATCCGGGTAGATCGACGCCCATGTGTTGATGACAGGTTCATCCAGCCACTTGTAGAACGTGACTTGGCCGGTCATCGCATCGATTGACACTTTCACTGCATCTCGCACGTAGTTCATTTCAACATGCGGTCTCAGTTCCGTGTCGAGGTCAGCCCATGTGCCGAACCAATGGGTTCCGCTGTACGGATAATATTGCGAACTGCTGACTGCGTTGACCATCCAGTAAATGCCACCATCCGCAGGGATTGCATAGGGGTCCAGATCGACCGCAAGAAACGGTGCAACCGCCTGGACGCGCTCAAGTGGGCGACGCACAACGTGAACACGGGTCGAGTCAGCAATCATAGCCGAGAAAAACGTATTCACGAATTCCCCAGTTTCATATCCGATTACCACTCGCTTCAGAAGGCTATCCATTGTGATCCCTGCCTTCACATCGGTCGGATACTCGACCTCTGCTCGATCCTGGCCGGTGGAAATGCCGTTCTCCTTCACGCCGACAGCATTCGAGAAAGCAGGTTCTACGAAACCCTCGCCGTAGTAGATCGCATTCCTTGTCGTTGCCAACAGGGGCACTTCACTCTTCGACGGCAGTCCACCAGATGTGTAAACAGGATCTCCATCAGCAGATCCGCCCGCGACTGTCATCGTCACTAGTCCATGACCGTGCGTGAGGACAAAACTGCGCTGACCCCAAGCCTCAAGCCACGGACGAGAAAAGATTCCGACACCGATCCTCGAGATGTCCTGAGGCAATTCGCGCACCGCTGAAGCGACCATTGTCGGCTTGCCATTCACGGGCACGCCTATCGTATCAACGTCGAGGAAACCGTAATATGGGCGGATTGCTTCCTGCGCGTTCAGGATCTCAAGGCTCGGGGCGTATACGGTCATGTCCCCCTCGGCCTCAAGAATGCGCTGCACGTACTGGGGGGTGACGCGTCTGCCGTATCGGGCAACGCTCCCGGGCCACAAGGGGGCGTTCTCGATGGCAGGGTCGGACATAAGCCGCTCAAAGTCCGGCAGCGGGTCGCTTCCAGAACGCGGCGTGAAAGTCCTCTCTTCGACTTTCTCAAGATCAAAGGCAAATCGGGTCGCGTCGATGTGCGCCTGAATAAAGGGCAGCTGGATCTCGGGCTCGTTTGGAAGCACGAAGAAGTAATCGCGCGCCGCAGTGACAGAGCGGAAGGTGACATCCAGGGCAAGTGGTACAAGGAACACAACAGCGATCGAAGCTCTGGTGACTTCGCGCCTGACACGCGCGCTCCACATCAGGTAAACGACACCTGCTCCGAATATCAGAACCGCAAGTGCTTCAACTGCATAGGCATTCTTGTATGAAAAGAACCCGACGACATCGACGTATTCCGGACCACGACCAGAACCCTCGGTCGAATCGTGGAAGTTCTCTTTGAACATAAGCTGGTAGCGGCCAAGCCATATCCAATACGCTGTCGCAGCACCCGCGATCAGAACGAGCAGCATCGTGTACCAGCTGCCAAAACGGCGGAAGGATTTTGACAACGAGACCGAACCTTCGGAGTCACCAGCGCGCGAGAGGCTGCTGCAGACAAACGACGAAATAAGGCCAGCAAGGCTAATCAGCAACAAAGTCTCTACCGAGTAGAGCGTTGGTTCAAGTTCAAAAACGTAAAAACTCGCATCGAGACCGTAAATAGGATCGGTTCGTCCGAACTCTTCAAGCCCGGTAGGAAGAAGGAACTCAAGGTACTCGTGGCTTATCCAGAAACCGTGCAGCAAGCCAAGAAGCAAACCAACCCACAAGAAACCACGACGTGCATCACTGCTCACGTCATAAAAGAACGTGGGAGCAGCAACCGAAACGAAGGTCAGTATTCCTGCGATAGCAAACAGCCATGCCTGTGCGATGAAATTCGTCCAGAAGACACTTTGGAAGCCCATGCTTTCCAGCAGCCAGTAATTCAATAACTGACCGCTCGCCCCATCGATAAGGAGCACCACAACAAGTACTGAGACGACGAGCAGGAGCCTACCAAACATCTGCCAAGATCTTGGCATAACGGGCACGTTCCAGCCTCCAATTGACGGCGTGGCAACAGCAGAATGGATCTTGTTGACATCTTTCGACGACATAC
>JBEAXB010000167.1:0-3436 GCA_041160045.1 Actinomycetota bacterium | reverse complement strand
GCCATTCCGGAGGGTCCGGCACCGATAATAAGGACCTTGCTTGGCACGATTCTGAGGCTACGGGGCGGTTGGGCTATGTCGGGTGTGACAGGAGTTCGTAATATCGATAGGTGGCATCCGTCGGGTGCCCATATGAATCATGGAGGCCATCGTGGCAAAGTTGTGTGAAGGACGCGTTGCAGTCGTTACAGGAGCCGGTCGAGGTATCGGTCGCGAGCATGCATTGAGTCTTGCTAGCCAAGGCGCAAAAGTTGTGGTCAACGACCTCGGCGGAAACATCGACGGAAGCGGCGGCGATGTCAGCCCAGCGCAGTCGGTTGTCGACGAGATCAAGGGCATGGGCGGCGAAGCAGTTGCAAACGGCGACGACATCTCGTCATGGGAAGGCTCACAGCGCCTCATCAACACCGCAGTCGAAACATTCGGTGACTTGAACATCGTTGTGAACAACGCAGGCATCCTTCGTGACCGCATGCTCACCAACATGACCGAAGAAGAGTGGGACGCAGTTATCAAGGTGCACCTCAAGGGAACCTTTGGCCCATCACGTTGGGCCGCTGCATACTGGCGCGAGCAGGCAAAAGCCGGCAAGCCAACATCAGGTCGCATCATCAACACCACATCGGTGTCTGGTATCTACGGAAACCTCGGACAAACGAACTACGGCGCAGCAAAGGCCGGCATCGCATCGTTCACGATCATTGCTGCTCTCGAGCTTGCACGTTTCAACGTCACCGTGAACGCAGTCGCACCCGTTGCACTCACACGTATGACCGAGGGCCTCGGAAATGCACCAGAGACCGACGAAGAGCGCGAAATGCGTTCACCACGTTGGATCGCACCAATCGTTACCTGGCTCGCATCTGACGAAGCAGCCGGCGTGACCGGTCGCATCTTCGAAGCAAGCGGTCAGACCTTGGCAGTTGCCGAAGGTTGGCATCGTGGCCCAAGCCACGCTCCAGTCGACGACCCAACCATCCTCGGACCAATCGTTGCCGAACTGTTGAAGGACGCTCGTCCAAACGCAGGCATGGACGGTCGCGACGGTTCGTGGCCACAAAACGCTCGCTAAGAAGAAGGTATTCAGATGGCACTTAACCCAGAAGCAGTCGGCACAGTCGGTGAGCCGTATCAAATTTCATGGACATCAAAGGATTCGCTGCTCTATGCAGTGAGTCTCAATGTCGGTTCCGATCAATTGGAATACGTCACTGAAAACTCGACCGGAGTCACACAAAAGGCACTTCCAACAATGCCTGTCGTGTTGGGCTCTGGCCAGGCATCAGCTGCGTCAAACCCAATGCGCAATGTTGGCGAATTCAACTTCGCAAACCTTGTGCACGCATCACAATCAATCACATTGCATCAGCCACTTCCCGTCGAGGGAACAGCAACAGTGCAAAGCAAGCTTGTTGCGATGTACGACAAAGTGAAAGCTGCGGTCATCGTGACCGAAGCCGAAGCAAAGGATGCATCGGGACAACTGCTGTACTCCACCCGTTCTTCTGTTTTCATTCGTGAAGCAGGCGGATTCGGTGGCGAGCGTGGGCCAAGTGGTGCAGTCAATGAACCGCCAGCAAAAGCTCCGGACCATGAGATCACATTCCAGACAACTCCCGACCAGGCGTTGTTGTATCGCTTGAATGGCGACCGCAACCCGTTGCACTCAGATCCGAACCACCCTGCTGTGAAAGCCGGAGTGTTTCCACGACCCATTCTTCATGGTTTGTGCACATACGGTTTCACGGGTCGTGGCTTGTTGAATGCCTTGTGTGGCGGCGATGCACATCGCTTCAAGCACATCGAAGGCCGATTCGCTTCCCCCGTGTTCCCCGGTGAAGCACTCACCATCAAGATGTGGGAAACAGGCAAGGGCGAAGCCGTGTTCACCACCTCTGTTGGTGACCGCGTGGTCATCGATCAGGGCTTGGTTCGCTACAGCTAATTGCCTGCAAGAACTGGATTTGGCCGCCCTTCGGGGCGGCCTTTTCCGTTGTTTAGAAGGGTTTTCTAATTCCTGATAAATATGACTGGTTTTGTCGGGAATAACCCTAGGCTGGCTGGATGCCCACCCAGACCTGGACCAAATCAGACCTTTCGCAGCATGCAGCCGAGATTGAGGCCGCAGCGACCGAGCTGGAAAATGCGAGCCCTGGCGACATCGTGCGTTGGGCAGCAGACCGTGTTGGTGCCTCCATCACCGTGACCTGCAGTTTTGAAGACGTGGTGCTCGCGCATGTTGCAGCAGTCGCCGTGCCCGGAATCGAAATCGTAATGATCGATACTCAGTATCTGTTTGCCGAAACAAAATGGCTCGCGGAAGAGTTGCGCAAAGTGATTGATATCAATCTGCGTGTTGTGCACCCACTGAATGTCACGCCGGACAATCTGTGGCAGACAAACACCGAAGCGTGCTGCAATGTGCGCAAGGTGTTGCCATTGAATGCGTTACTTGCAGAGAATGCAGGATGGGTGACAGGTGTTCGCCGTATTGATGGTCCGACACGTGCGCAAACACCGGTGTTGTCGCTTGACACATCACGCAATGTTCTCAAAGTGAATCCTCTTGCGTTGTACAGCGATGAGGAAATGGAATCGTACGAATACTTGAATGAGTTGCCGCGCAACCCGCTCAAGGATCGCGGGTATCCATCCATCGGCTGTTGGCCATGCACGAAGCCTGTTGCGCCGGGCGAAGACAAGCGCGCTGGCCGTTGGGCCGGAGAAGCAAAAACCGAGTGCGGACTGCACGTTTAATCACACCATCACCAAGGAGACACACATGAGCGCACTGACATCACAAGACGAATTCGAGATTCTCGCCAGCAGATCACATCTTGATCGCCTCGAGGCCGAAGCAATCACCATTATCCGCGAAGTGGTGGCCGGGTGTGAATCACCCGTGTTGTTGTTCTCGGGCGGCAAGGACTCAGCTGTCCTTCTCTGGCTCGCACTCAAGGCGTTCTCGCCTGCACGGCTTCCATTTCCGGTGATGCACGTTGACACGGGACACAATTTCCCCGAAGTCATCGAATACCGTGACGACTTCGTTCGCAAGTACAACCTTGAACTTGTTGTTGCCTCCGTGCAGGAAAGCATCGACAAGGGCGACATTCCAGACCCTGGTCCGACAGGAAGTCGCAATCGTCAGCAAGCAGTCACATTGCTCACCGCGATTCGGTCGAACAAATTCGATGCAGCCTTTGGTGGTGGACGCCGCGATGAAGACAAGGCACGCGCGAAGGAACGCATCCTCAGTTTCCGCGACAAGAAGGGCGGCTGGGAACCTCGTCTACAGCGCCCCGAGCCCTGGAACATCCTCAACCCACGCATCGTGAAAGGGGAGCACCTGCGTGCATTCCCCATCTCGAACTGGACAGAACTTGATATCTGGGAATACATCGCCCGCGAAGACATCGCATTGCCCACCATCTAC
>JBEAXB010000166.1:0-3437 GCA_041160045.1 Actinomycetota bacterium | reverse complement strand
CCATTGCAGGCTCTGATCTTCGACTCACAGTTCGATCAATACCGAGGTGTTGTCTCGAGTGTTCGCGTCATGAACGGTCGCATGACTGGTGGAACTCGTCTGCAGTTCATGCAGGCACGCGCCACCCACGATGTCATCGAAATCGGCGCACGCGCTCCGGCCCCAACACCCGTTGCCGAATTGGGGCCTGGCGAAGTTGGCTATCTCATTGCTGGCATCAAGGATGTTGCCGAGGCACGCAGCGGTGAAACCGTCACAACTCTGATTGATCCGGCAACCGACGTTCTGCCTGGCTACCGCGATCCGAAGGCAATGGTGTTCTGTGGCCTGTACCCAATCGATGGCGATGATTTCGAGACACTGCGCGAAAGTATTGAAAAGCTCAAACTGAACGATGCGTCGATTACGTATGAGCCCGAATCTTCAGGAGCTCTTGGTTTCGGTTTTCGTTGTGGATTCCTTGGTCTCTTGCACATGGAAATTGTGAAAGAGCGCCTCGAGCGCGAATTCAACCTGGCACTCATTGCAACTGCGCCGTCTGTTGCCTACCAAATCACCCGAACCGATGGTGCAGTGGTGGAAGTTGCCAATCCGGCAGATCTTCCACCGATGCAGAACATCAGTTTTATCGAAGAGCCGTTCTTCAAAGTCACGATCATTACGCCAAAGGAGTACACCGGCACGCTCATGGATCTGTGCCAGACCCGTCGAGGCGAGATGGTGAAACTCGAATACCTTTCCCCCGAGCGCGTCGAGTTGCACTATCTGATTCCGCTTGCCGAAGTGGTGGTCGACTTCTTCGATCAGATGAAGAGCCGCACCCAGGGGTACGCCAGTCTCGACTACGAACTCGATGGTTATCGCAAGAGCGATCTTGTTCTTGTTGATCTGTTGCTGAACGGGATTCCAGCCGATGCGTTCAGCACCATTGTTCATCGCGATAAGGCCTTTGATTACGGCCGTCGCATGTGTGCAAAGTTGCGCGAGCTGATTCCGCGACAGATGTTCGATGTGCCTATTCAGGCTGCCATCGGCGGAAAAGTTATTGCGCGCGAAACAGTGAAAGCAAAACGCAAGGACGTTCTTGCCAAGTGTTACGGCGGTGACATCACTCGTAAGCGCAAGTTGCTGGAAAAGCAAAAAGAAGGCAAGAAGAAGATGAAAGCCATCGGTCGCGTTGAAGTGCCCGGTGATGTATTCATCAGTGCTCTGAAATTGGATGATTGATGGCTGAAACGGCGACGTCCGACAAAGCAAGTCCATTTCGCTCACTGCGTCACCGAAATGTTCGTGTCTACTTTGTTGGGCTGTTGCTCTCCAACATCGGAACGTGGCTTCAGTTCACCGCTACATCCCTGCTGATTTATCGCATCAACAACCGTGCCACCGATGCCGGACTGAACACGTTGTTTCAGTTTCTGCCGATGCTCTTGCTCGGCGCCTGGGCCGGAGGTTTTGCCGATCGGCATGATCGTCGCACCATCACGATGTGGACACAATCTGCGTTGCTGGTGCAGGCAGTTCTCTTGGCAGCAGCCGACTTCGCCGGGTTCGTTTCGTTGCCGGTTGTGTATGCACTGTCGCTTGTACTTGGTATCGCCAATGCCGTCGACAATCCGTCACGCCGAGGGTTAGTGACCGAATTGGTCGAGCCCCGCGAGATTTCGAATGCAATGTCGTTGAACACCACAGTGATGACTGGGTCGCGTATCTTTGGCCCGGCACTTGCCGCGGCTCTCATCGGGCCATTGGGAACCGCATGGCTATTTTCCATGAACGCGCTGTCATATGTCGCTGTGATTGCGTCGATCATCATGTTGCGCAGGGAAGACATGATTCCGGTCGAACCAGCACCACGTCCTGAAAAGCCGGTGCGGGAAGCTCTTCGTTTTGTATGGGCGGATGTCTCCCTTCGGTACACCTTCATCGTTTTTGTTGTTGTGAGCACTTTCGCGTTTAACTACAGCGTTGTTTTGCCCAAGTTGAGCGACGTGATCTGGAATCAGGAAAACGGATATCCGATTCTTCTCACGATGACTAGTTTCGGGAGTGTTTTCGGAGCCCTCGGAACTGCCCGCTTTCATGTCATCACTGTTCGTTGGTACTCAACGATGATTTTGATTTGCGGATTGTCCTGTATCGGAATGGCATTTGCGCCGAACTTTTATGTCGCTTGCGCAATGGCCATCCCACTTGGTCTTGGCGGTACTGGGCTTGTGGCGGCGATGACAGGGCTCACCCAACAAAAAGTGTCGTCCGAGATGCGGGGACGCATGATGGCATTGCAGTCTGTTGCATTTCTTGGTTCCACGCCCATCGGCGGGCCAATCACCGGATGGATAGGTGACAACATCAGTCTTCGATGGTCTCTTGCCTATGGCGGAATTCTGTCGCTTGTAGTTCTTCCATTTTTGAAAAGGGCAAAATGACAACAGCAATCTGGTGGATTCGTCGCGATATGCGACTGGCCGATAACAAGGCACTGCAGTCTGCAGCTCGAGTGGGCGATGTGATGCCTTTGTTCGTTGTCGACCCAGCCTTTGCGAAGTCGGGTCTTGCCCGTCAGGCATTCATGTACGACAACCTTCGCGCACTAAATGATTCCATGGGCGGTGCGCTTGTGCTCAGGCATGGCGATCCGGTTCTCGAAGTCTTGGCATGCGCCCGTGAGGCTGGTGCAACAAGCGTGCACATTGCCTCGGATTTTGCACCATATGGCATGCGTCGTGATGCGGCTGTCGAGGCCGCACTCGCAGCCAACGACATCGCCCTTGTTCATGCTGATTCGCCATATTGCGTGAATCCGGGCGTTGTTCTCAAAGACGATGGGACGCCGGTCAAGGTGTTCACGCCGTTCTTTCGCCGCTGGAGCACGCACGAAGTAACGAGTGCGGTCGAATCGTCCGTTTCATATGCAGATGGCTTGGTGCGTAGTGCTGATATCCCCGTGTTTGATTCTTCTGCATTGCGTCTGCCAGCTGCAGGAGAGGCTGCAACATGGGAGCGTTGGGAATCATGGTCACCTGATGCGCTTGATTTGTACAAAGAGGATCGCAACAATCCCGGCGTCGACGGCACATCGAGGCTTTCAGCGCCATTGCGGTTCGGTGTGGTGCATCCACGACAGCTGATTGCTCAGCTCGACGGCTCGGTAGGTGCAGAAGTGTTTCGCAGCGAACTTGCATGGCGCGAGTTCTATGCAGACGTGTTGTTTCATCAACCACTGACCGCTTGGCAGAACCTGCAGAAGAAAATGGATGTTCTTCCCACGGACACAAACGATGCTGCAAAAGCAAAGTTTGCAATGTTTTGCGCCGCTCAGACCGGTTATCCCATTATTGATGCCGGAATTCGTCAGATGCTTGCCACCGGTTGGATGCATAATCGGGTGCGAATGATTGTTGCCAGTTTCCTGGTGAAGGATTTGCATGTGCCAT
>JBEAXB010000165.1:0-4193 GCA_041160045.1 Actinomycetota bacterium | reverse complement strand
TTATGACGCAGTGATGACCCTGTTGGGCAGCGACCTTCGGCTCGAATAGTTCCGATTCCCATTAATTGGGACAAAACTCTGAGACAGGGGGTATGGAAATCACTAGTTTGAGGACGTGAATACTTTTCTTCGGTCCTGGCGGCTGGCGTTCGGGATCCGAATGGCGGTTGTTGTTTCAATACTTTCCTTCCCGCTTTTTAACCCGTTCGGAGCTCTTGCGAGCGCGAAAAGTACTCCCCGTGAGTTCTTGAGGCTTGATCCAAATGGCGAGCCGGCGCGCTGGGATCCGTGCTCCACATTGAAATGGAAGTTGGTTGTTGCCGGCGTTTCGAATGCGGTATCGACAGAAGTATTTGCCGCAATAAATGCTTTGAACAAAGGCACCGGCTTGGAGTTTATTTTTGAAGAAGGTGGCAGTGCAGCCGACTTGCAGAATCCTCCTGCGAACACTCTCGTGATTGCTGTGGGCGTCAAGAGCATGAACTCCCACGTTGCAGGTTCCACTCGGGTCAAGTACGCACGAAATGAATCGATGTCCATTCGCATCAACAGCGCAGTAGTCACAATCAATCCGTCAATCCTCAAACATCGTGCCCGCTCGTTTGATTTTGTAACACCTGTGTTGCTGCACGAACTGGGTCACTCGGTGGGGTTGGCTCATGTGAGTGATCCGAGCGACATCATGTTCGCGAAACTTGTCAATAGAACCCATTACCAACATTCCGATCTTGCAAAATTGGCTTTGGTTCGGCATGTGATCGGGGGTCATCGTGGTTCAGTTCGGGGTTCATTTGGGGTGTCAAAACGCCACGGTCGAGGAGTTGCGCACATTGTGGCAGTGGCTCGACGCGTCCGGTACCGATTGGATCTCGCTGTGGGATCATTTGTACGAAGCGCCGCCTGCTGGGGGAACACAACCACACTTTGAGGCCTTCTCAATGTTGGGTGCACTGGCTGTTGATACGCGTCAAGCCCGTCTTGGTTGTCTTGTGTTTTGTTCGCAGTACCGCAACATCGGGTTGCTGATGAAGGGGGCGATTTCGGTCGATCACTTGTCAGCGGGACGATTCGAATTGGGCATGGGAAGCGGATGGCACGAACAAGAAGCGCGTGCGTTTGGTTTTGATTTTCCATCACAGGGAGAGCGGTTCAAAGTCCTGGAAGGACAATTGCAGGCAATCAATAAATGGAAGGCCGGCGAGCGAGTGACACAGTCGACGCCAGGAGTCGAATTGTTGGACGCTTCGATGGTGCCGGGGATCCGTGGTGCTATGCCGTTGTGGATCGGTGGGCTTGGTCCGAAGAAAACACTGCGAATGGCTGGTGCCTACGCAGACGGTTGGAACGCCGCGTACGCAAGCCCGTCGCAATACAAAGAGTTGAACTCCATTCTTGATGATTGGTGCGTTCAGGCTGGTCGAGAGCCAGGCGCTGTAGAACGCAGTATCAATTTGTCATTTGGTCTGAGCACGGAAGATGTCGGGGTGGTCAAGAGCCAGCTACGCACCCAGTGGGGCGAGGCGGCCGACCGCATCATCTCTGGTTCGTTACTTGGGCGGCCAGAAGATGCAATGGAACAGATTGCGCCATTTATCGAAGCGGGTGCGCAGTTGGTAAACATTGCGATTCGTCCACCATGGGATCACGATTTACTGGCCGAATACATCGAAACCATCGTGCCGATGATGAAGAAGGAATGGGCTTAGGCTTCCGTTATGAAAATCGGCGTACAACTCCATCCCCAAGCAACAACAGTCAACGACATGCGTGCGGCGTGGCGTGCCGCAGATGCGATGGGCGTGGATTCGTTGTGGGTGTGGGATCACTTCTACCCGTTGTATGGCGATCCCGAGGCGCCTCACTTCGAGGCGTATACATTGCTGGCCGCAATGGCTGCAGATACCTGTCATGCCACTGTTGGTGCGCTGGTTACATGTTTCACCTATCGCAATCCGCAACTGCTCGCTGATATGTCGCGCACCATCGACCACATTTCGAACGGCCGATTCATTCTTGGTATTGGTTCGGGTTGGTTCGAACGCGACTACACCGAATACGGATACGAGTTTGGTACAGCGCCCGAGCGTCTCAAATTGCTGGCAGCGGGACTGCCCGTCATCAAGGACCGTCTTGCAAAATTGACACCCGGCCCCGTGAACGGACACATCCCGTTGATGATCGGCGGCAGTGGAGAAAAAGTGACTTTGAAACTCACCGCGCAATACGCCGACTCGCATAACACCTTCGGGCCAGTCGACAATTTCAAACACAAGATGGATGTCTTGAACCAGTGGTGCGAAAAGTTGGGTCGTGACCCTAAAGAAATCGAGCGCACGGTCGGTATTAATGCACATGATCTTGTCGATGCAAAGGCGTATGAAGAAGCAGGTGCCGATCACCTGATCGTGATGACGGGTAGCCCATTCGATCTGGCCCCTATCGAGAAGTTCCTCGCTCAACGGTAAAAGCCCTTCGGAACGCGAACTAAGGTTCGCGACATGGAAACTGCACACGTCAACGGAATAGATCTCGCCTACGAGGACACAGGTGGCAATGGCCCGGTCGTGGTCCTGAGCCATGGCTTTCTCATGGATCACACGATGTTCGATGCACAGGTTGCGGCATTGCGGAGCGAGTACCGAGTCATCACATGGGACGAGCGTGGCTTCGGGGGCACCAAGGCAACTTCTCCATTCACATATTGGGATTCAGCCAATGATGTGTTGGCTCTCATGGATCATTTGAAGATTGACACAGCCATCATCGGTGGGATGTCGCAAGGTGGTTTCCTTTCTTTGCGTGTGGCGCTCACAGCACCACAACGCGTGCAAGCGTTGATTCTTCTCGATACGCAGGCCGGCACGGAAGACCCGGCAACGATTGAGCCGTACAACCATCTGCACAGTGCATGGGTTGAGCATGGCGCGGTTGCAGTGCAGGATGTGGTGGCGAGTCTGATTCTCGGACCTGGCGATTGGACTGAGTGGTTCAACAAGTGGGGGGTCATGGTGCCTGATCAGTTCACCAAGGCATTCGAATGTCTGATGCACCGTGACGACATCACATCGCGACTCGGCGACATCACGTGTCCGGCACTCATTGTTCACGGAACCGCTGATGCGTCCATCCCGATGGAAAAGGCCGAAGTACTTCGTGACGAACTTGGAGGCGCCACCACGCTCGTGGCCATTGAAGGTGGCCCGCATGCAGCCAACATGACACATTCCGAGCCCGTGAATGCCGCGATTCTCCAGTTCTTAAAATCCATCAAATAACTGAAATACTGAACCCAATCAATTGGGGGATTCATGCCATTAGAACTAGATCTTGGACCAGCAGCGCAAGCGTTTCGAACGGAACTTCGCGATTGGCTGGAACTCAACATGCCAACAGATCTCATCGGTGTGTCAGCGGATTCGTTGGCGCGTGGTGGGATGACGCAAGCCGGTCGCGATTGGGTAAAGAAGCTCACTGAAGCTGGGTACATGTGCGTGTCGTGGCCGAAAGAATATGGCGGACGAGGCCTCACTGGCATCGAAGTCGCAGTGATGAACGAAGAGTTCTCTCGGGCAAATGTTCCGCGCGTGACTCGCGGCATGGGTGAGTGGTTAGTCGGGCCATCAATCATTGTGTGGGGAACCGATGAGCAAAAGAAGCGATTCCTTCCGCGCATCATTGACGGAACCGATCGTTACTGTCAGGGCTTTTCCGAGCCCGATGCCGGATCCGACCTTGCCAACTTGAAGACGCGTGGCGTGATTGATGGTGACGAAGTTGTCATCACCGGACAAAAGGTGTGGACCTCAGGTGCAACCGAAGCAAACATGATGTTCTGCCTGTGCCGCACAGATCCGGACACCCCGAAGCATCAAGGTATTTCCTATGTGTTGCTTCCCATGTTCAACGACGACAAAACGTCGAACGGCGTGGAACTCCGACCAATTCGTCAGCCACAAGGTGCATCGCATTTCACCGAGTCTTTCCTCACCGAATCACGTGCTCCTGTTGCAAACATTATCGGTGGCATGAACAACGGTTGGCGCGTCACCATGACAACGCTCGGCAACGAACGAGGTGGCAACGCAACAACACAGCACGTCGAATTCACGCGTCAGTTCTGGGACGGTGTCGCCCTTCTCAAAGAAAAGGGCACAACATCAGATCCGGCAGTGCGCCAGAAGCTTGCATGGGCG
>JBEAXB010000164.1:0-4026 GCA_041160045.1 Actinomycetota bacterium | reverse complement strand
AAATGGAATCGCGTATTGCCGAAGTTGCAGCACGCGAGGAACTTGCACAACTACGTCCCGAACTCGACGGACAAAAGGTCATGGAGATTCTCGGAGTGACTGCGGGCCCTGCTGTTGGCGCGGCACTTGAATTCCTCATGGACATACGTCTAGAAGAAGGAATCCTCGGCGAAGAAGTGGTGATTGCGCGACTACGCGAGTGGTGGCATGTCAACGCGACGCAAGTGTCTCAGTTGAAGCGCACGCGTCGTTTGACGCAAAGTTGATTTTTGCGTCGTTAATTACGAACCGAGTTTGCGGGCACGGACAACAAGAGTTGACGGGGCAACAGCACGCGGTTGATGCAACGGAGTGAGTTCGTGCATCACATCAATGGAAAAGTTTGCGCGCTGCAAAGCCATGGTGAGCTCGCCAATTGTCGGCGTGGTGGACCCGTACTGACGACGAGCTGTTGCATCGTTTCCGTCGAACACGGCAGACATCGGGTGGGTGACAGCAAAAATGAATCCGGCTTCAGGGCGAAGGACGCGATGTACCTGGCGGAACAATCGGGCAATGTCAGAGTCGAAATTGATGTGATGGACGCACACTGCGACATCGATGACCGCGTTCATGAGGAACCCAAGGTCGGCCAATTCGCCTTCGTGGAATTCGACAACGACTTCCTGGTTCGAAGCGGCCTGACGAGCCCGTTGGATGGCTTCGCGCGATGGGTCGATGGCAATGCTGCGGGCTCCCTGGGTGGCCATGGCCACGCAGTTCGGAACCGACCCAAAAAGACCCAATTCGAGAACTCGCTTGCCCCGCATATCTCCACACACACGCAATTCGCTCTCATTGTGGACTGAGGACCCAAAAGAGACGAATCGACCATCTGTGACTACGGACCGAGCATCTGACATGTGGGCATCTTATGTGTATCTTCAAGTGCATGGGTTTTTCCGCCGACATGCTGCGTGGCAATGGCGGAGTGGTCGACCACCAACTCACCCGCAGAGCACTCATTAATGAGGTGAAGCGTGGCCGCGTCAGCAAAGACTCTGTCTGTGATGCCCACCCCGAATTGTTGCGGGCAGCGCGCAATATCGGCGAGCCCTCAAAGACCATGTGCCCGATCTGTGAAGAGGTCAATGTCGTTCTCGTCACCTATGTCTTTGGCCATGGTCTGCCAAAACATGGTCGTTGCCTCACCGAAAAGAGCGATGTGATCAAGCTCCAGCGCACCGGCCACGAATATGCGGCCTATGTGGTGGAAGCTTGTCCACAGTGCAAATGGCACCATCTTTTGCGAATTTTGCCCATAATTGGCCGTCGCAGACCCAAAACTGTGGCCAAATAGCCCAGTTTTGCCATTTGTGGGGTCTCGCCGTGCACATGGGGGGATGAGGACAATTTGGGCAAGGTTGCTTCACCCCTGTGGGAGGGTGACGTCGAGCAGGTACGCTCACCGAGTCTTATTCACCCTGCCCCTTCGGGGGCCCCGGGAACGTACTCGGGTCCGAAGGGAGGTCACACGCAATGCGTGCATACGAACTCATGGTCATTATTAGCGGCAAGCTCGAAGAGAGCGCAGCCCATGCATGGTTGAAAACCATCACTAGCTCGGTTCAATCCGCCGGTGGTCAGGTTCACGGAAACCCCGATTGGTGGGGCAAGCGTCGCTTGGCCTATCCCATCTTGAAGCAAGAAGAGGGCTACTACGCCATTTTCAACCTTCTCGCAGATGGTGGTGCAATGGACGAAGTTGAGCGCGGTTTCCGCATCTCAGACGATGTTCTCCGTCACAAACTCCTTCGCCTTCCCGATGACGAGGCCGCTCGTCGCGGCATGGTCTCGGCGGTTTAGTCCGTCCTTTTCGAGCTCTACGCTCTCGTCAACCTCTTCTTTGTAGGAAGGAGCCACTTCCATGGCCGATAACACAATCACTCTCGTTGGGAACCTCACCCGCGATCCCGAGCTTCGCTTCACAACAGGCGGCAAGGGCGTTGCTTCATTTGGCATCGCCGTTGGTCGCCGGTACCAAGTCAATGGTGAATGGCAAGAGCAAACCTCTTACTTCAACATCGTTGCCTGGGGCCAAATGGGCGAAAACGCAGCAGCAACCTTCACCAAGGGAATGCGCGTCATCGTGTCTGGTCGTCTCGAGCAGCGTGAGTACCAAAACCGCGAAGGCGAAAAGCGCACAGCAATCGAAATCAACGCCGACGAGATCGGACCCAGCCTTCGTTGGGCCACCGCATCAGTCGAGCGCACCCCTCGTAACGAGGGCGGCACCAATGGTGGCGGCGGCAATCGCCCCGCCAACCAATCTGGCGGCAACGCCGGCGGTGGCGACTACTTCCCAGCCGACGAAGAGCCTTTCTAGGCTCCAACATTCCTTCCCCTGAAACCTTCCCTGATACAAGGACCCCAACATGACAAGTAAAACGAACAAAATTCGTAACGCCCGCGAGGCCAATCGTAAATTCAAGAAGAAGGCCAACCCACTGGCCATCGAAAAAGTCGTCTTCATCGACTACAAGGACGTCAGCCTCTTGCAGCGCTTCATGTCCGATCGCTCGAAGATCCGTGGCATGCGTATGAGTGGTGCAAACGTGCAGCAACAGCGCGACCTCGCCACCGCAATCAAGAACGCTCGTGAAATGGCACTCTTGCCATACACAAAGCGCACCGTCAGCACCCGGGCACCTCGTCCAGGAAAAGAAGGTCGCGAAGACGAGAGCAGCCTCGAGATGCCAGATCAGTCGATCAGCTCATCATTCGTGCCTGAAGGCGGCGAAGAAGCAGCAGTCGATGCAGTAGAAACCGCAGCAGAAGCGACCGAAGTGGTCGACGCCGAAGTGGAGGCATAAGCCATGAATGTGATTCTCAGAGAAGACATCGCCGGAGTCGGTCGCCGTGGCGACATCGTCACCGTTGCCGATGGACACGCACGTAACTACTTGTTTCCTCGCGGACTTGCACTTGTTGCAACCGACGGTGCAATCAACCAGGCCAACGCCATGCGTCGCGCCCGCGACTTGCGTCAAGCAGCCGACCGCGCATCAGCACAAACTGTTGCCGAAGTGCTCACCGCTCGTTCGTTCACTGTGAAGGCAAAGGCAGGCAACGAAGGTCGCTTGTTCGGTTCAGTCACAGCGTCAGATATTGCTGCAGCACTTGCCGCACAAGCTGGCGTGTCGATCGACCGCAAGACCATCGTGGCTCAGCCAATCCGCACCACCGGTTCGCATTCGGCAATTGTCCGTTTGCACGCCGATGTCGAGTGCACCGTTAAGTTGTCAGTTGTTGCGGGCTAAGCCCCGCAACATACTCACGCTTATCCACAGAGTTGGGGCGTTGAGCCCTGTCCACAGCTAAATCGCAGGGTTATCCACTAGCAATCCACAACGATTTACAGGCAAGGTAGAGGATCTCTATGACGGACTTCTCCGACCGCTCTGACCGGCCAACAGCTCCACGCACAACGCGTAGTGACAGCCGCGTCCCGCCGCACAACCTTGATGCAGAAGCGTCATTGTTAGGCGCGATGTTGTTGAACGATGAACCAATTGGTTTAGCGATTGAACAACAGCTTGTTGCCGAAGATTTCTACAAGCCATCGCATGGCCATGTGTTTGCAGCCATCAAGGCATTATCAAGTGCGGCCGAAGCCGTCGACGTTGTCACCGTTGCCGATGAATTGCGTCGCAACACACTGCTTGATGAACTCGGTGGCCTCAACTTCCTTCTCGAACTGCAGAACGCAACGCCATCAATTAGCAGTGCGGGTCGGTACATCCGCATCGTGCGCGACACATCGATTCTTCGCCGGCTGATCCGTGGTGCAAGTGACATTGCAGACATTGGCTACTCGGCACCGTCTGATATCAAAATCGCCATCGACAAAGCCGAACAAATTGTCTTTGACATTGGTGACGAACAAATCTCCGACTCGCTGCAGAAACTGCACGACCTCACCGGCACTGTTGCTCAGATTCTCGAAGACCGTTTTGATGCCAAGGCCGATGTCACCGGTGTACGCAC
>JBEAXB010000163.1:0-3453 GCA_041160045.1 Actinomycetota bacterium | reverse complement strand
ATCTTTGTTCTGTACCGCGGTGCCATCGTGCACGAAACACCTGGTGTCACCGCAACCCTGGAAACCGTTGGCGCAGCCATGGCAGGCCTCATCACCGAAGGAACCGTGTAATGCGATTGCCATTTCGTCTCGTCTTCGAGCAACGCACGGAAACACCGCGTTACTTGTCTGCAGTGCTTCCGATCATCTCGGTGTTTGCAGCACTTATTGCCGGCGCCATCTTCCTTCAACTCACCGGGTACTCAGCGTCTGACACATACTCCAACATGTTCTCCGATGGCTTTGCATCGTTTCGCGGCATCACCGACACGCTGGGTTTGTCCACTGTTCTGATCTGCACAGGTGTCTCGGCGGCGTTTGCATTTCAAATGAACTTGTACAACATCGGTGGCGAAGGCCAGTTGTACTTCGGCATGTTGGGCGGCGCATGGGCCGGTATTGCACTTGGCAATCATCTTCCCTCGTTCATCATGATTCCAACTGTGCTGCTGTGTGGCGCAATCGCCGGCGCAATGTGGATTGCTATTCCTGCATATGTTCGTTCGCGTATTGGCACGAGCGAAATCGTGACCACCTTGTTGCTCACCTACGTGGCAGCAAGCCTCATCGATCATTTCTTCTACACAGCCGACAGTTTCTTTCGCGATTCGAGCAGCGCGTTCCCACAGGGCCGCCGCGTTCCGGATTCTGCATCGCTCTCAAGCATCGGCGACACCCGCCTGTACCCAACGTTCTTTATCGCAATCATCATTGCTGTGTTTCTTTACTGGTTGGTCAAGCGCACCGAATACGGATACCGCATTCAGGTAATTGCTGATTCTCCAAAAGCCGCCAGTTACGCCGGCATCAATGCGAATCGCACCACGATGTCGATCATGTTGGTGTCTGGTGCGTTGTCAGGTCTTGGCGGTGCAATGCTCATCGTTGGCCCATACGGCAAGATCGACCCAAGCATCACGCTTCTTGGGTACGGCTACGCCGGCATCGTGATTGCGGCTCTTGCGCGCAACAACCTGGCTGCCATCGTTGTCAGTGGAGTGTTGTTCGCCGGCCTGCGCGTTGGTGGCGACAAGCTACAGATTTCCACCGACACTCCCATTCACATCGGTGTGATGTTGCAGGGCGCCATCCTGTTGTTCGCACTTGGAGGCGAAACATTCCGTCGCTACCGAATACGCACCATCCGATTGACGGAGGTCGCACAATGAATTCAAACATCTGGGTTCTCGCATCTGCCGACTCGATCGCAATTGCCACCACTCTCATCCTTGCTGCACTTGGCGCACTCTTCACCGAACGCTCAGGCGTGCTCAACCTTGGTGTGGAAGGAATCCTTCTCACCTCAGCCATCACCTCATTCCTTGTTGCGGATTCAAGCGGAAGCATTTGGCTCGGACTGATTTGTGGCGCACTTGCAGGCTCATTGCTTGCCGGCGTTCATGCCGTGTTGTCGGTCATGCTGCGCGCCAACCAAATCGTGTCTGGTCTTGCACTCGTCATCTTTGGTACGGGGCTTGCAAACTTCCTTGGCAAACCAGCCGAAGGAAAGACAGTCAACACTCTCATCAAGCCATTGTCATTTGGCCCACTCACCGACATTCCCGTTGTTGGCCCCATCGTGTTTGGTCAAGACATCATCACGTACGGTGCAATCGCAGCAGCCATTGCATCATCGTGGTACTTGTTCCACACTCGTCCCGGTTTGGAACTGCGGGCAACAGGCGATGATCCTGCAACGGTTGATGCCCAAGGTTTGTCTGTGTCCACCATTCGCATTCGCTACACCTTGTTCGGCGGCGCGCTGATTGGTCTTGGCGGCTCGTGGCTCATGCTCGCGCAAAGCGCTGCATGGCATCAGGCGTCCACCACCAACGGAGTTGGCTGGATTGCACTTGCACTCGTGGTGTTCGCTAGCTGGCGACCCATCCGCATCATCTTTGGCGCGGTACTCTTCGGCTTCACACTGCAGTTGCCCTTCACATTGCAGGCAGAACAAATCACATTTGTTCCGACCGCTCTGATGCAGATGCTTCCGTACGTTGCAACCTTGGTTGCACTGATCGCACTCAGCCGCCCAGGCAGCAGTAATCGCCTCGGAGCACCTAAAGCTCTCGGCATACCGTTCGTACGCGACGAACGCTGAACGATACGTCCATAATCGGGGGCATCAACTGCCTGCCTGGCCGCCATTGCTAATCTTTCTGTATGAAATCTCATTCATTCTTCATCCGAATGGCAACTGTTGCGGCTGTTGCCCTCACCACTGTCGGTGTCATGGGGGCGTCCCCCGTTCATGCCGCTAGTAGCTACTACGTCAACGGTCTTGACCCACTTTTCGAACAGAAACTGATTGACCTTGGTATCGATACCACCATTGATCAGGAATTAGATCTTGAAAAGGTCGAGGCGGTGACCTCTCTCAATCTCACTGGTCTTCAATCGCCTCAGCTAACCGGACTCGAGTTATTCAAGAATCTACAGACTCTGAATCTGACCGATGTCAATCAGTTGACGTACCTCTACTGGTACCAGAATGGAGCTCGTGGACAGTTGTCCAACCTGATTCTGTCTGGCAACACTGCATTGTCAAGTTTGGCCATTGTCAACCACAGACTCACCTCTTTTTCAACAGTGGGTCTGCCAGCACTGCAAAGTCTTTCAGTCGATGGAAACTTTCTCAGTTCAATTGACCTGAGCGGAAGTCCACTTCTGTCATATCTCTCAGTTAGTCAAAATAGATTCAGTGCTCTCGCAATCACCAACACTCCGCTGCTCACTAATCTCAATGCCTCAGATAACCTCCTGACTTCTGTTTCAGTAGCAGGCGCTCCAAAATTGACTGAGTTGTATGCAAGCAACAACAGACTGAGCACCTTTTCTGTTTCACACCCGGCCGTACTCGAGAGGTTGTCGTTGTCCGCCAACAGATTTTCATCCCTCGATCTCGCTGCGTTTACCGCACTTCGATCATTGGATGTGGCTAGTAATTCACTTACTTCGTTGTCAATCAATGGCATGGGCAAACTCACCACACTCCGTGCATCTACAAACAAGATCAGCACCCTTTCAGCAACAGGCGCGCCAAACCTTGATTCGGTCTCTCTCGATGGAAACAAACTCACCACCCTTGACGCCTCGCTTTTCCCGCTCGTCACGTCACTGAACCTCGGCAATAATCCGCTCGGTTCCTTGGCCCTATCAAATTTGCCTCGTCTCAATGAGTTGTTCATCGACAACGCCAAGATGTCTTCGCTTAGTCTTGTCAATCTGGCTTCATTGGCAAGCCTGAACATTGGCCCGGCGTACAGCGGAAATCCATCCTCGATCACAAATCTCGTTGTCGATCAGCTTCCGTTGTTGACAAGTCTCAACATTGAGATGACAAAGACCGACTCCGCGTCAATCAAGGCAACTCCAATCCTGCAGTTCCTTTCATTGGCAAACAATAATTTG
>JBEAXB010000162.1:0-3460 GCA_041160045.1 Actinomycetota bacterium | reverse complement strand
ATCTCGCCCGATCGACGAGCAACTCTGATTGGTCCTGCCGTCTTCATCGGCAACGTCACGGTGACTGCATGAGCAATCCGTATCAGGAGGCCCTTGGCGCAACCCTGATCGAGCGCGCATTTCGCGAGCGCATCGTGCTGGTTGGCGTCACTCTTGGCGGACATACGGATGAAGACACCGAAGACGGACTGGATGAGTTGTCCTTGCTCATCGATACAGCTGGTGCCGACGAGGCAGCCCGGCTCACGCAACGTCGAGACTCTCCCGATTCCACGTGGTACATCGGTAAGGGAAAAGTTGAAGAACTAAAGGAAGTGTGTCTGGCTCTCGATGCCGACACCGTCGTGTTCGACAACGAATTATCTCCTGCCCAGCAGTACAACCTTGAAAAAGCATTGGGCCGTACCGCGCTCGACCGCACGGCCGTCATTCTCGACATCTTTGCCCAGAACGCACACACGCTCGAAGGCAAGGCGCAGGTGGAACTTGCGATGTTGCGGTATCGCCTGCCACGACTGCGGCGCGGAGCAAAGGCAGGCTTGTCGCAACAGGGTGGCGGCATTGGTACGCGTGGTCCGGGTGAAACGCGTCTCGAAGTTGATCGTCGTCGCATCATGAAGCGCATCACGAAGTTGGAACATGATCTTGTTGGGCTGCAGCGCACCCGCCTCACCCAGCGCAAGAGCCGCAATCGCAGTGGTCTTGCGTCCGTCGTTATCGTTGGCTACACGAACGCCGGAAAATCAACCCTGCTCAACTCGCTCACCCGTGCAGGCGCGTTGGTGGAAGACAGATTGTTTGCAACGCTCGACCCCACCACCCGACGTCTCGCTCTTCCCGGTGGTGAACCAGTTCTCCTCACCGACACCGTTGGTTTCATTCGTCGCTTGCCCCACGGACTCATCGAATCGTTCAAGAGCACACTTGAAATTGCCGCCGAAGCAGACATGTTGGTGCACGTTGTTGATTCGAGTGCCACACATCCGGAGATTCAGATCTCGGCAGTGCGTGAAGTGCTCGCCGAAATCGGCGCAGATCAGGTTCCAGAGTTTCTCGTGTTCAACAAAGCAGATCTTGTTGATGATTACGGCGCGGCGTTGATGCAGGATTACGAAGGCGCAGTGGCCATCTCTGCTTTGCGCAACGAAGGGCTCGATGTGTTCCTGCGTCGACTCGCAGATCGCATGCGCGCAATCACCCGTGTGACCGAAATGCTCGTGCCATACGACCGAGGTGACATTCTGGCCTCGATTCATCGTGAAGGTGAAGTGGTGATGACAGAGGAAGAGCCAGAGGGCATGCGTATTCGTGCTCGTTTGTCCGAGGCATCAGCGGGTCGTTTGCGTGAGTTCGTTGTGGCGACGCAAGATGCGCGACACTTGAAGGACCATGACTGATCGTTCTTCAATACATCGTGACCAGGTGGGCTTTGAGCCACCGCCGTACCCCTACGACCGTCTCGATGCCTACCAAAAGCTTGCAGCAGCCCACGAGGGCGGAATAGTCGACTTGTCCATCGGTACGCCATGTGATCCACCGCCACAAGCCGTGATCGATGCGCTCGCAGGTTCGAATTCAGAGCGCGGTTATCCCGCCTCCATCGGCTCCGAAGCATTGCGTCGCTCGATTGCGCGTTGGATGGGTCGTCGTTTCGAGATCGATGTCCCCATTTCGCGTATCGCGGCCTGTATTGGCACGAAAGAGTTTGTTGCCACCACGCCTCAATTCATGAAGTTGCGTCGCCCTAATCGCGACACAGTGCTGTATCCGGCCGTTGCGTACCCCACCTACGAGATGGGTGCGATTCTGGCGGGGCTGCGTGCAGTCGCAGTGCCAATGAATGCAGAAGGCCACATGGATTTCGCATCAATCTCAGCCGACGACATTGATCGCGCGTTGATGGTGTGGGTGAACAGCCCGAGTAACCCAACAGGCGGGCTCGACGATCTGAAGTACGCAGCCAACTGGGGTCGCAAACACAACATTCCGGTCTTTAGCGATGAGTGCTACACGGAGTTCACGTGGGCCACCAGTTCGCAATCAATTCTGCAGCATGGCCTTGATGGTGTGATTGCCGTGCATTCATTGTCGAAGCGATCAAACCTGGCTGGTTTGCGCGTTGGCTTCTATGCAGGTGATGCAGAGATCGTTGAATACCTGAAGGAAGTGCGCAAGCACGCAGGGTTCATGGTGCCAGGGCCCGCTCAAGCAGCAGGCGTTGCTGCTCTTGATGACGACGAACATGTGCGTGTTCAACGTGATCGGTATCGCTCGCGTCTTGAGTTCATGGCAACAACGTTGACCAAGTGGTCAGGCATCGAGATTGGCATGCCAGACGGTGGCTTCTATCTGTGGTTCAACGCAGGTGATGCATGGGCATTCACCGAAAAGTTGGCACGTGAAGGCGGAGCCTTAGTGAGCCCCGGAGATTTCTATGGTGCTGGCGGTTCACACAACGTGCGTGTTGCTGTGGTGCAACCAGACGCCAAACTGCGCCTCGTCGCCGAACGCCTCCGGGTGTAGTTCGTCGGCTGCGGAGCAGCGACGGATTTATAGCTTTCTGAGGACTGTGACGACTTTGCCGTAGACATTGACGTCGTCGGCAGAAAAGATCATTGGTTCCATGGTGTCGTTCGCGGGGATGAGCGTGACAGTGGCGCCGTTTTGCTTGAACGTTTTGACTGTGGCTTCATCACCGGGAATTCCAGCAACAACGATGTCGCCGTTGTCGGCAACTTTTTGCTGACGGGCAACAATGAAGTCACCATCGAGAATGCCAGCGTTGATCATGCTGTCGCCACGGACGCGCAACATGAACAGCTCGCCCTCGCCCGTGAAGTCTGTTGGCAACGGAATGAGGTCTTCCACGTTCTGCTGAGCAAGAAGACCGGTGCCTGCAGCCACTTCGCCGATGAGGGGGACATGACGCGATGGGCGACGTTCCATGGCTACTTCTGAGTTGGTGTCGAAGCGCACTTCGATGGCTCGAGGCTTGGTGGGGTCGCGGCGGATGAATCCGAGCTTTTGGAGAGTGGCCAGGTGGTTGTGCACCGTGGAGGGGGAGTTGAGGCCGACGGCCTCGCCGATTTCGCGGACACTGGGCGGATAACCGCGCTCTTGCATGCTGGTGGAAATGACATTGAGAATCTCGCGTTGGCGAGCTGTGAGGGCAGCTGACATGGGGATGAGCGTACAGGTGTTCGCCACGCAGGTCAAACACCTGTTCGGAGAACGCCTGTTCGAAAGAATCCTTGACATCGAACACCTGTTCGGTCAAACTATCGAACACCCGTTCGCTACGGTTCCAACCACATAGACCACTTGGTCCCGTAACCCTTCCCCCGAAAGGAAATCCCATGACAACCACCATTGATCCCCTCCTCTTCTCCTCAAGCAGCCGAATCGCTGTTCGCCCCCGTCCCAGCCTCAAAACATTCCAGCGCCGCCGCCGCGTTGTCGG
>JBEAXB010000025.1:0-7779 GCA_041160045.1 Actinomycetota bacterium | reverse complement strand
AACCGAAGCAGCTCTCGACAAACGGAGACAAGCCATGAGCGTGTCAGCCATCATCCTCGCCGCCGGCGAAGGATCACGCATGAAGTCCCCGCTTCCAAAACCATTGCATGTTGTCGGAACACGTTCAATGCTCATGCATGTTGTGCATTCGCTGTCGTCCACGCAACTCGACACAGTTGTCGTTGTTGTCGGACATCGCGCAGAAGAAGTCACGCAACACGTTCGCGATCACTCGCCGTCTTTTGCACACATCGCATTTGCAACACAACACGAACAACACGGCACGGGTGATGCCGTTGCTGCCGGACTCACGCGCCTCGACAACACCGCATTGGCAACAACAATCATTGTTCTGCCTGGCGATACTCCCCTTCTCACACAGGAAACAATCAACAGACTCGTCTCAGAGCACGAGGCATCGTCTCACGCAGCAACAGTTCTTGTTTCCGATATCGCCGACCCCACTGGCTACGGACGCATCGTGCGAACAGCCAACGGCGACGTTGCACGCATCGTTGAACATCGCGATGCGAGCGAGAGTGAATTGAATCTTTCTGAGATCAACACAGGTATTTACGCATTTCGTGCCGAACTCCTCGGACCCGCACTCAGCCACATCAGCACGAACAACAGCCAGGCCGAGTACTACCTCACCGATGTTGTCGCGATTCTCACGAATGCCGGACATACCGTCGGCGCAGTGCTTGCTTCCGAAGAAGAGACCGCCGGAGTCAACGACCGCGAACAACTCGCCGCCGCCGAACTCGTCATGCTCAATCGTTCGCACCGCGCCTAGGCACTCGATTCAGTCGAGGCAAGCCCTGCGACCTCCGCGTTCTACACTGGGCCAATGACCTCACGTTCGATGGAAAAAGTCACGACCAAGCGCTTGTCGCTTTTCACCGGACGGACGCACCCATCGCTCGCCCAAGAGGTTGCCGACCATCTCGACATCACTCTTGGTGATGTCAATCTGGTGCAGTTTGCAAACGGCGAGATTCGTCCACGGTTTGCAGAGAGCATTCGTGGTGGCGATGTGTTCATCATGCAGTCGCACTACGGAACCGATGCCGGTTCCATCAACGACTCGATCATGGAACAACTGATCATGATCGATGCAGCCCAGCGCGCATCGGCAAAGCGCATCACAGCTGTGTGCCCTTTCTACGGTTACGCCCGCCAGGATCGCAAAGCCGAAGGTCGCGAACCAATCACAGCCCGCCTCGTCGCCGACATGTTCAAAGCAGCAGGCGCAACTCGCATGGTGTCTCTCGACTTGCACAGCGGTCAGATTCAGGGTTTCTTCTCTGGCCCCGTCGACCACCTCACAGCACTTCCCGTGCTCGAGCGTTATGTACGCGAGCACGCAAGCGATGACCTGGTCATCGTGTCGCCTGATGCCGGCCGCGTGAAAGTCGCCGAACGATTCGCCCAGCACTTGTCCGACAAGAATGCCGACGTTGCCTTCATCAACAAGCGCCGTCCAAAGGGCACCACGAACATCGCGATTGCCAAAGAAGTCATCGGTGACGTCGATGGCCGCTTGTGCATCCTGACCGACGACATGATCGACACCGGCGGCACCATCGTGTCCGCAGCCGAACTGCTCCTCGAGCGCGGCGCCAAAGAAGTCTGGGCCATGGCAACTCACGGCGTTTTGTCCGATCCCGCCGTCGAGCGCTTGTCCAACTCCCCGATTTCTCGGGTTGTTCTCACGAACACTCTCCCCCTCTTGGCCGAGAAGCATTTCCCGAAGGTCGAGGTGCTGTCGGTTGCCAAAATCATCGCCGATGCCCTCGCTGCAGTCTTTGACGAGACCAGCGTGAGCGAACTTTTCGACGGGGAAAACCAGTCCTAAGACTCAACCCTGGTCACATCTGAGAGCAATCTGGCCCGCCATGTGGCAGATAGCGGTATCGGGTCATAGACTCACAAGCCGTGTCGAATACAGCAACTCTCTCCGCCGAAACAGGCCGCCAAACCGGAAGCCCATCTTCCCGTCGTTTGCGCGCCGCCGACCAGATCCCAGGCGTCTTGTACGGCCTCGGAATGGAACCAGTCATCCTCACCGTGGCTCGCCGTGACCTTCGTGTCGCGCTCTCAGGCCCAGCTGGTACAAACACCATTCTCAACCTCACCGTTGGTGGCTCGACCTACAACGCAGTCGTCAAGGAATTGCAGCGCCACCCAGTGCGCCGCAACGTCAGCCACATCGACTTCGTGCAAATCGACTTGTCAGAAGAAATCACGATGCACGTTCCGGTTCACCTCACCGGCGTTGCCAAGGCAGTTGTTGCTGCCGGTGGTCTTGTCGACCCAGCTGTCGACTCGATCGAAGTGCGCACCACTCCTGCCAACGTGCCAAACGAAATTCTCATCGACATCACCGACCTCACATCAGAGTCGGTTATTCACCTCTCCGATCTGAAGTTGCCAGCAGGCGTTGTTGCCATTGGCGACCCAAACATGCTCATCGCAACCGTGCTCACATCGCGTGGTGCAGCCGCAGCTACAACTGAAGTTGCAGGCGAAGCAGCAGGCGCCGCCGAAACAGCCAGCTGACCTGCGACCCTCGGGTCGTTCGTTTCCTCCTCACCATGCTTCGCCGTTCGGAACCCCGACAAGGCGATATGCAGCGCATCCTGATTGTCGGACTCGGCAATCCCGGAAAGAAGTACGCACGCACGCGTCACAATGTCGGGACCGATGCAATCGAAGTTCTCGCCAAGCGACTTGGTGTTTCCCTCAAGGTCGGTCGCGATCGCGCCCAGATTGCCGAAACCCGTCTTGATTCTCATGCTGTTGTGCTTGTTGTGCCCACCACCTACATGAATGATTCCGGCGAGGCCGTTGGCCCCCTTGCTCGCCGCTACAAGATCACCGATCCATCGCGCATCATCATCATTCATGACGAACTCGACCTCGAACCAGGTGTGCTCAAGATCAAAGTCGGGGGCGGGCTCGCAGGTCACAACGGTCTCAAGTCCATCTCTGCACACATGCACACCGACGACTACGTCCGCGTGCGCATCGGCGTCGGAAAGCCTTCGTCGAAAGATGTCGGTGCAGACCATGTGTTGTCCTCGATTCCTGCGGCCGAACGCAAATTGCTCGATGTCGTCGTTGAGACTGCAGTCGATGCCGTTGAAGCAATCGTGACCAAAGGCGTTGCAGCAGCAATGCAGGACTACAACGGACGGTGAGCACCACTACCGCACTGTCGTCTCCGCTGTCGGGCCTTGCAGTTGTTGCTGCATCAGAGCCGGGCATCGATGCCATCGCCGGACAACGCGATGCAGTCATTGCTGTTCCCGAAGTCGCACGTGCCACGGTTCTTGCTGCTCTTGTCACCAACACAAAGAGACGCCCTGTTGTCATTGCCGTTCCCACCGGCACGATGGCGCAATCCATTGCCGATGATCTTGCGGCGTTTCTTGGCGCCGACGCTGTCGAGTTATTTCCTTCGTGGGAAACGCTTCCCTTCGAACGAGTCAGCCCAGCCGTACACACCATGGGTTCACGCATGCGCACGATGTGGCGATTGCGCCAAGGCGACGATGCACCGGCAGTGGTGATTGCCAGCACTCGTGCACTTCTGCAAAAACTTGCACCTGGTTCCACCTCACTCGATCCGATTCGGGTCTCTGTTGGCACGAGCATCGACATCGACGCACTGTGTGAACAACTCGTGCATTTCGGATACCGACGCGAAACCGTTGTCGAACATCGTGGCGAGTTCGCTCGACGTGGAGCAATCGTCGACATTTATCCGAGTACAGACGATGAACCCATCCGCATCGACCTGTGGGGGGACGAA
Organism: Actinomycetota bacterium; assembly: GCA_041160045.1. GTDB lineage: Bacteria > Actinomycetota > Acidimicrobiia > Acidimicrobiales > Ilumatobacteraceae > UBA2093. Next base: position 3,962 of record JBEAXB010000025.1, on the reverse strand, counting down.
GTTGATCGCCTGTCGCATTTCACCGTGGCCGATCAGCGCAGCACCATCGATGTTGCAACGATGCTCATCTTTCCGGCACGCGAGTTGTTGTACGTCGAGGGCCTCAAGGAACGTGCAGCATCACTCATTGCATCAGAGCCCTGGGGCCGCGAACAATGGGAGCGGTTGTCCGAAGGACAAATCTTTGATGGCATGGAGAGCTGGTTGCCATGGCTCACCGAAACAGATGAATTGCTCACCGACCATCTCGGTGACGATGCGCTGATTGTGCTCGTCGAGCCGCGACGCATGAGCGACCGCGCACGTGACCTGTTGGCCGAAGAGGACGACCTGGCCCGCGCACTTGCCACCTCGTGGGCGCGCGATGAAAACGTGTCGTTTCCGCGCCTTCATGTGGAAGCAGATCGCTTATTCAACGATGGCAAGCGCACCCCCACCATTTCCGTGGTGCCGACTGCCGAATCTGTTGATGGCCCGTCAATACCCGCGTCTGGCTGGGGACCCATTGTTCACGAACCAACATCGTTCATTCGTCGGGTCAACGAAATGCTTGCCGACAAATGGCGTGTTGTGGTCACTGCCGAAACAGAGGAATCAATTCCGCGTCTCGTTGATTTGATGCGATCGCACGGACTTGATTTCAAGCCAACGAACGACCCAGACACGATCGCGAAGCCAGGTGCGTGGGTGGCACTTGCTCCGCAATCGCGCGGCGTGTCGTTGCCGAACTCGCGCATTGCAATCATCGGCGAGGCAGACCTCAGTGGTCGGCGTCGTACCCGCAAAGGTCGCACAACACGCAGTCGTTCCTCCGGCACTGTCTTCGAAGATCTGCAGCCTGGCGGCTATGTCGTCCATGCTCATCACGGCGTTGGCAAGTACGAAGGAATGGTCAAGCGCTCGATTGGTGGTGTCGAACGCGATTACCTGCTCATTGCGTACAAGGGTGGCGACAAGCTCTACATTCCGACCGAACAAATTGGCCTGATTCGCCAGTACATCGGTGGCGAAGCACCTGCCTTGCATCGCATGGGCGGTTCCGATTTTGCTCGTGCCAAGTCTCGCGTGCGTTCAGCAGTGCGTGAAGTCGCCCAAGAACTCGTGCTGCTGTATCAACGTCGCGTGTCGGCCGCGGGTCATGCGTTCTCACCCGACACACCGTGGCAGGGCGAAATGGAGAACGCGTTTCCATTCGTTGAAACACCGGACCAACTCGAGGCAATCAAGTCCATCAAGGAAGACATGGAAAGCGAAGTGCCGATGGATCGCCTGTTGTGCGGTGATGTTGGCTTTGGAAAAACAGAAGTGTCGGTGCGCGCCGCCTTCAAAGCAATTCAAGACGGCATGCAAGTCGCAGTTCTTGTTCCCACCACCTTGCTTGCCACCCAACATGGCAATACATTTTCCGAACGTTTTGCTGGCTACCCAATCAAGGTTGAAGTTCTCTCGCGATTCCTCACCAATGCCGAAGCAAAGAAGGTCATTGCAGGTCTTGCCACCGGAGAGATTGATTGCGTCATCGGAACGCATCGTTTGCTGCAGGAAAGCATCGAATTCAAGAATCTCGGTCTTCTTGTCGTCGACGAAGAGCAGCGCTTCGGTGTGCAACACAAAGAAGCAATGAAACGCATGAAGACAAACGTCGATGTTTTGTCGATGTCTGCCACCCCGATTCCCCGAACACTCGAAATGAGCCTCGTCGGTATCCGCGACCTGTCATTGCTGCAAACACCACCTGCAGAACGCCAGCCAATCCTCACGTATGTGGGCGAACAGAGCGAGCAGGTTGCCATCGAAGCCATCCGCCGCGAACTGCTGCGCGAGGGCCAAGTCTTCTGGGTGCACAACCGCGTGCAATCAATCGAAGAACGCGCTGCCGAGATTCGCGAGTGGGTTCCCGAGGCTCGCGTTGCCGTGGCTCACGGCCAAATGGACGAATCAACACTCGAACAAATCGTCCTCGACTTCTGGGAAGGAATGTACGACGTTCTTGTCTGCACCACGATTATCGAAAGCGGCATCGATATGCCGACAGTGAACACCTTGGTCGTCGAGCGTGCAGATCTTCTCGGTCTCGGACAGATGCATCAGTTGCGCGGACGTGTGGGCCGCAGTGGACAACGTGCGTATGCATACCTGTTTCATCCGCGCGACAAGGTGCTCTCGCACGAGGCATACGAGCGACTGCGCACCATTGGTGAGTCAACCGAACTTGGCAGTGGTTTCAAGATTGCAATGCGAGACCTCGAAATTCGCGGCGCAGGCAACCTTCTTGGCGAATCACAAAGTGGCCATATCGCAGCTGTCGGATACGACCTGTATTGCCAACTCGTCACTGAAGCTGTGTCTGAGATGAAGGGTGAAAAACCAGTCGAGTTCCCCGAGGTCAAGGTGGATATCACCGTCGATGCTCACCTTCCCGAGAGTTATGTGCCGAGTGAAGATTTGCGCCTCGAGGCGTATCGCCGTCTCGCAACGATTCGTACCGAATCAGAACTTGCAGATATTGAATCTGAATGGCGTGATCGATTCGGCCCGCTTCCTGCCCCCGCACAAGCCCTGATGAACGTTGCAGCATTGCGCGTCGAATGCATTCGTCTTGGTATTTCCGACATTGTGACGAACGGCAATGACATCCGTATCTCGCCGGTCCAATTGAGGGCCAGCCAAACCATGACCCTGCGCCGACTTGCCTCTCGTGCCGTGTACAAGGAACAGCCCGGAGTGATCACTGTCCCGATTACACGTGGGGCCAACCCCGCAATTGTCATCCTCGATCTGTTGCGCGGGCTCTTTGACCCCGCAGACCACTAAGGTTCTTTTGTGATTAAGAGCCCCCGTACCCTCCGCCGCATCCTTCCATTCGCAGCTGCCAGCCTTCTGGCCCTGTCAGCGTGCGGCAGTGTCGCCTCCACCTCCAATGCGTTCGAGGTCAACGGCAAGGGCTACTCGCAAGCCGACTTCGATGCGCTCACTGCAGTCCTCATCACCGCCGGACAGTTCACCGCCACGGAGGGCAAGATCAAAAGCGAAGATGCAATCGTCGTGATGCGCACCCTCATTCGTTATGCGGCATTCGAGCAGTTCATCAAGGATGAAGGAATCACCGTGTCCGAAGCAGATCGCGCCACCGTGCTTGAAAGCGCGGGAGCCGATGAAGCATTTGCCGGCTATCCAAAGGCCCTGCAAGATGTTCTCGTCAATCTGAACCTTGCCGATACAACGCTGAAAAAGATGACCTCCCCTAGTGCCGATGATTTGAAGAAGAAGTACGACAAGTCACCTGCTTCGGCTGGTGTGTTGTGCCTCAGCCACATCCTTGTCAAGACTGAAGCAGATGCAAAAGGCGTGCTTGCTGATCTTGAAGGTGGCGCAAAGTTCGCAACAGTTGCCGCAAAGAAGTCCACCGAACCAGGTGCAGACAAATCAGGCGGATCGCTTGCAAATGGCGACCAGGCATGTCAGCCGCTCGCCGACCTTCAAACATCGTTTGACAGAGATTTCATGATCGGTGCAGTCGATGCAAAGCCTGGCGTGCCTACCGGCCCGATCAAGAGCTCATTTGGTTACCACATCATTCTCAGCCACTCGTACGACGAAGTGAAAACTTCGGTGCAGGCAGTGGTCGCAGAGAATCCTGGCGCCACCCTTCTTGCCGGATACATGGCAACAGCCGATATTTCGGTTCGTTCCACGTACGGCAAATGGAACGGCGCGACCGCGACCATCAGCTGATGTCGCGCATTGTTGTAGTTGGTCTTGGTCCGGGCAACCCGGGTCTAGTCACTGCCGACACGCTCGCAATTATCGATGCATCCCCCGTGCGCTACTTGCGCACGATCCATCATCCGTCGGCTCACCTTGTACCGAACGCTGAAACTTTCGATCATCTCTACGAGAGTGCACCGTCGTTCGATGATGTGTACAACCAGATCGTCGAAGATCTTGTTGCTGCAGCCGAA
>JBEAXB010000024.1:0-13882 GCA_041160045.1 Actinomycetota bacterium | reverse complement strand
CAGCCATTTGGCTGAGAGGGGAAACCCTCTGGTGGGTGGAAAGGAGTCGGCAGTTCGTGGGTTCGTCATTTACACACCTCCACGTTCATACCGAGTACTCCATGCTCGACGGCGCAGCCCGTCTCGACGAATTGGTCGCCAAAGCAGTCTCAGATGGCCAACCAGCCCTTGGCATCACCGATCACGGCAACATGTACGGCGTCATCGAGTTCTACAAGGAGTGCCAGAAACAGGGCATCAAGCCAATTCTTGGCACCGAGGCCTACATGGCCCACGATCATCGCACCGAACGAATTCCTCGCCGTGGCCGCCTCGACGACAACGGCGGCACCGACGAGGGTGGTCGCAAGCAGTACTACCACCTCACGTTGTTGGCGGAAAACAACAAGGGCTACAGCAACCTCATCCAGTTATCCAGCCTTGCGTTTCTCGAGGGCTACCACTACAAACCACGTGTCGACTGGGAGTTGCTCGAAAAGTATTCGTCCGGACTGATTGCCACCACCGGGTGTCTTGGTGGTCATGTGTTGCAATCGCTGCTGAATGGCGACGAAAAGGGTGCGTTGCAAAAAGCCGGTCGTCTGCAGGAGATCTTCGGCAAGGACAATTTGTTCGTCGAACTGCAGGATCACGGAATCGCCGATCAGTTAAAGACCAATCCAAAGCTCGTCGAAATTGCCCGCAAAATTGGCGCACCGCTTCTCGCCACCAATGATTCGCATTACGTCAACCAGAGCGACCACGAAGCACATGACGCATTGTTGTGCGTGCAAACCGGGGCGCTCATGCGTGACCAAGATCGATTCCGTTTCGAAGGAAACGAGCACTATCTCAAATCTGCAGCCGAGATGCGTTCAGTGTGGAAAGAACTACCTGAGTCGTGTGACAACACATTGTTGATTGCCGAGCGCGTCAATGTCGACATCACCTTTGGTGAATATCAATTGCCCGACTTCCCGATTCCTGCGGAATACGACACGGCCGAAAGCTACTTGTCATATCTCACCTGGAAGGGTGCAAAAGAACGCTGGGGAGACACGTTGCCTTCCGAGGTTGTCGAGCGCATCGCGTTTGAACTGAAGGTCATCGGCGACATGGGCTTCAATGCCTATTTCCTCATTGTGTGGGATCTCATTCGTTATGCCCGTGAAACTGGCATTCGTGTTGGCCCCGGTCGTGGTTCTGCTGCAGGGTGCGCGGTGGCCTATTGCCTGCGCATCACAGACCTCGACCCACTGAAATACGACTTGCTGTTCGAAAGATTTCTTAATCCATCGCGCGTCAGCATGCCCGACATCGACATGGACTTCGACTCGCGTTACCGCGACCAGATGATTCGGTATGCGGCAGACAAATACGGTCGCGATCATGTCGCCCAGATCATCACGTTTGCAACAATCAAGGCGCGCAACGCAGTTCGCGACGCCGCTCGTGTACTTGGTCACGAATACGGAGTAGGCGATCGCATCGCCAAACTCATGCCGGCACTGCAGCAAGGCCGCGACACCCCGTTGGCGGCGTGTTTCGAATTCAACCCTGAACACGCCGACGGATACCGCGAAGCCCAAGCCCTGCGTGATCTCGTCGAATCCGACGAAATTGCAGCCAAGGTCGTTGAAGTTGCTCGTGGTCTCGAAGGGCTGAAGCGTTCCGACGGAATCCACGCAGCTGCCGTGGTGATCACCGGAAAGCCACTCACCGAGTACCTACCAATTCAGCGCAAGGGTGGCGATGCGGCTGCTGACACAGCACCGATTGTGACGCAGTACGAAATGCACGCGGTTGAATCCCTCGGGCTTCTCAAGATGGACTTTCTCGGTCTGCGCAACCTCGACGTCATCTCCGATGCGGTTGCCATGATTCGCGAACAGACAAAGCCGGATTTCGATATCGACACCATTTCTCTCGAAGACAAAGAAACTTTCGAGTTGCTTGGTCGTGGCGACACCATTGGTGTGTTCCAGCTCGAGTCACTTCCCATGCAGCAGTTGCTTCGACTCATGCGGCCAACAGCATTCGAAGATGTGTGTGCTGTGATTGCGCTGTATCGACCTGGCCCAATGAGCACCAAGATGCACACGCGCTACGCAAAGATCAAGAACAACATGGAAGAACCCGAGTACTTCCACGAAGATGCGCGCGAAGTTCTCCACGACACATACGGGCTGATGGTCTATCAAGAGAGCATGATGCGTGTTGCTCAAAAATTCGCCGGCTATTCACTCGCTCAAGCAGACAACCTGCGCAAAGCCTGCGGAAAGAAAGACCCGAAGGCGATGGCTGCCGAAGAGGGGTCGTTTGTCGATGGTTGCGAAGCAACTGGGTATGGCCGTGCTCTCGGTGAGCAGTTGTTCGACATCATCCGCGGATTCGCAGACTATGCATTCAACAAGAGCCATGCCTACGGCTATGGGCTCATTGCGTATCAGACCGCGTATCTCAAGGCGCACTATCCCGTCGAATACTCGGCCTGCCTGTTGTCGTCCGTGAAGGGCAACTACGAAAAGGCAGCGATTCACCTTGCCGATTCACGTTCCATCGGTATCACCGTCTCGAACCCCGACATCAACGCCGGCCGCTCCGATTTTGCAGCCATTACTTCCGACAGTCAAAGAAGGATTGTGTTTGCTCTTTCGGCAGTGCGCAATGTGGGCGAAGGAATCGTGGTGCAGATTCTCGAAGAACGAGATGCAAACGGACCATACGATTCGTTCCACGACTTTGCAAAGAGGGCGCCCGAGCAGGCGCTCAACAAGCGGGCAGTCGAATCTCTGATCAAGGCTGGGGCATTCGATTCGTTCGGCCATCCACGACGCGGCCTCTTGATGGTGTACGAATCCATCATCGACGATGCCATCGTCAAGCGACGTGAGCACGAAAAGGGCGTGATGTCTTTGTTCGGAGAGATGGAAGAAGCATCCGACTCCGGATGGAGCTCTGTCGTGCAGGTTCCCGAACTCGAGTTCACAAAGCCCGATCAATTACGTCACGAAAAAGAGATGCTCGGTCTGTACATTTCAGATCATCCGCTCAGGGGTGTCGAACATGCATTGCGTCGCATCACCACCAGTTCGATTCGAGATCTCGAAGCCCGCGAGTCCGGCATGGTCACGATTGGCGGCGTGATGTCTGGTCTCAACCGACGCTTCACTCGCAAGGGTGACCAGATGGCAACAATGACTCTTGAAGATATGGATGCCTCAATCGAAGTCACCGTGTTTGCGAAAGTACTCGCCGAATTCGGACATCTGCTTGAGAACGACCTCATCATCACAATTACCGGTCGCCTGAATCAGCGTGATGATGCGCCACCAAGTTTTTCGGCACAACGAATCGCAGTGCCCGAGAATCTCGATGCGCGAGTGCCCGAAGTGATGTTGTCGCTCCCGTCGGGCTTCGATGCAGACAAACTCGACAAGTTGAAGGCAATTATTCACGAGTTCCCCGGCGAGTCTCCCTGCAAGGTGAAGCTCTCTGGCGGCAAAATATTCGATCTCGGGCCGTCGGGGCTCGTCGACTTTGAGAAGGCAATTGCGCCGTTACGGCTCGCCTTTGGGTCGAATGCCGTGAAAATCATCTAAATCTCCTTCGGTATCACCGAAAGGCATCTGCAAATGGCAGAATAGAGATTGTTGTTATCGGCTTTTTTGCCGCCCGAACCACAGGGAGTCACCCAGTCAATGTCGTTGGAAGTTGCCACACAAGACTGCAGTGCACTGACCGAAGTTCAGCTCGAAGAGATGCTGTCCATTGAGGGTGCGTTCACTGCAGATCAATTCGCAAAGGCGAGCACTGATTGGGTGTTGTGCACCCTTGCCCGTATCGACGGAAAACTGCACGGAGTAACGTTCTCGACTCTCGAACGCATTGGCGGAACACCATGTGTTCTCATCGGTCTGATGACCATCAAGCGCACTGCAAAGCGCGAGTCGGTACTCAAGGGTCTGATGACCGAGGCCTATCACCGCGCGCTCATGGCCTTTCCCGATGAAGACGTTGTCGTCGGTAGTCGTTTCGCGTCTGTCGAAGGCGTTGAAGCTTTCAAGGCTCTCACCGAGATGATTCCTCGCCATGCTCACCGCGCCGTTGGCGAAGAGCGCGCATGGGGCCGTCGTCTTGCTCGCAGATTCAGTGTCGACACTGCGTACGACGAATTGACCTTTGTTGTCGCCACTGGCGGACAGAGTGGTTTTCTTGATTACGAATCAGCCAAGCCTGAGAAAATCTCGGCCGATGTTGCAGCACTCTTTGCGCCAGTCAACCCCAAAAAGGGTGGCGTGTTGATCATGCATGGTTGGACCATGGCTGAGAGCTTGGTCAAACTGGGCGCACGCGCCTAGAACCGTGCAATTCGCAGACGTTGTCCGCGCACGTCGGATGACGCGAGCGTTCACCGATGCATCTGTTGATCCGCATCTCATCGACGAATGCGTGGATCTGGCGTCACGTGCGCCAAGCGCCGGAAAATCACAAGGGTGGCATCTTCTCGTCCTTGAAGGACACGATGTCGAACGGTATTGGAATGTTGCATTTCCTGTCGGCAAGCGTGACGGATTCACATTTCCCGGCCTCTTCACCGCTCCGGTGATGGCGCTCAGTCTGTGTGATTCGAGTGCGTATGTCTCTCGTTATTCAGAGGACGACAAGAAAACCACTGGGCTTGGTGCTGGTACTCATGCGTGGCCTGCTCCATATTGGACCATCGATGCATCGTTTGCCACGATGACGTTTTTGCTGGCCCTCGAAGACGCATCACTGGGCGCTTTATTTTTTGCCCATGCAAATGAAGCTGATCTCCGTGTTGAATTTTCGATTCCGGATCACATGGAGTTTCTCGGGGCAATTGCGATTGGTCATCGCTCCGATGTAGAAGAACCGCGGGGGAGAAGTGCAAGCCGCGCCCGTCGATCAAGTGCGAGCATCATCCACCGTTCGCATTGGTAGCAAGTCGCGCAGTGAGTTCTTCGGGGCTTGACGCCGGAAGAAGGCACGCATGATTGCGACACACATAGGCCTGGCCAATCTCGCGACCTTCCCACAGAGGTGACGATGTGGGGGCACCCCACGCAAGCACCATGTCTGGTCGCCAAGTGTCACGCACAATTGCGAGAAATTCGTGGTTGTGTCCAGGGATGACAACTTCAGTTGTTCCGTCTGATGCCAGTATCGCTGCGCCAATGGCATGACAAAAAGCTGTGGGGGCAGTTGGTGCAACACGGGCAAGAAGCTTCAGGATGTCCATTGCTTTGTCGCGAAACAATTCCTCTCCGGTGATGGCCGCGAGTCGCAGAAAGGCCATCGCTGCAACCGAGTTCGCAGACGGTGTGGCATTATCCATCAGATCTTTCTGACGAACAACAAGTTGCTCTGCATCGTCGGCAACGGTGAAGAGACCACCGTGTTCGTTATCCCAGTATTTTTCCAGCAACTGATGGGCGGTTGCAGTTGCGACATCAAGCCATTCGACCTCTGCTGTCAGTTCGTACATGCGTGTCATCGCATCGACGACATGAGCCAAGTCGTGGGCCAGTGCTGCATGACGAGCCTGGGGCACTGCATCTGCTTGCCAACTGCGCAACCACACTCCGTTTTCATTCCGCAATTGCGAGATCAGGAATCGGGCATTGTTTCGCGCTGCATTCACAAGCTCGGGCTGATCGAATGCAGATGCTGCTTCACACAGCGACGACAACATCATTGCGTTCCACTCAGTGAGAACCTTGTTGTCGAGTCCGGGGCGATGTCGCTGCGATCTGTGGGCGAGCAATGCGAGTCGAGCAGTCTCGATGTGTGCTGGCCGAGCAATGGCACCGCGATGAGCGATGCGGTTCGGAATAGAAAGTCCTTCGAAGTTTCCACCTTCTTCGATGTCCCACCATTCCATGGCGGCATCGGCATTGTTTCCGAGCACCTCGCGAACTTCTGTCGGCGACCACGTGTAGAACGCGCCTTCTTCGGAGTGTCCGTGAGCATCCAGCGAATCGGCATCTTCCGCGCTGTAAAAGCCACCATCGGGATGGCTGAGGTCGGTCAGAACATAGGCAATGACTTCCTCTGCCACTTGACGATGGCGCGGCTCCTTCGTGATGAGCCATGCATGGATGTACACGCGCAGGAGAAGTGCTTCGTCGTAGAGCATTTTTTCGAAGTGGGGGACCAGCCACCGTTGATCGACGCTGTAGCGGGAGAATCCGCCACCCAAATGGTCGTACATTCCGCCCGCTGCCATTGCATCAAGCGATGTGGTGACAATCTGCATCAAGTCTGGACGATGTGTCTGTACGGAGATTCGCATCGCAAGATCGAGCGCGAATGTTGACGGAAATTTCGGTGCTCCTCCGAAGCCTCCCCACTGTGCATCAAAACTGGCAACAATGGCCTTGACCGTATTGTCAACGAGAACTGGGGTGTCGAGGGAATCGGCAGGTTCGACATGTGCGGTGCGGCCGATTGCCTCCACCAATGCATCAACATTTTGTTGCAGCTCGTCTCGACGGTTGCGCCAAGCATCGTCCACTGCATTCATCAACTGCACGAAAGTGTCACGCGGGTAATACGTGCCTCCGTAAAAGGGCTCGCCTGTCGGTGTGCAAAAAACAGTCATCGGCCATCCGCCGCGGCCGGTCAGTGCCTGCACTGCATCCATGTACACGGAATCAACATCGGGTCGTTCTTCACGATCCACTTTCACGTTCACAAACAACTCGTTCATCACCTCGGCGGTGGGCACATCTTCGAAACTTTCGTGCGCCATCACGTGACACCAATGGCAGGCCGAATATCCGACGGACAACAAGATGGGTTTACCGGTGCGGGCCGCTTCTGCAAAAGCCTCGTCGCCCCACTGATACCAGTCGACAGGATTATCCCGGTGCTGACGTAAGTACGGAGATGATGCGTTGGCGAGTCTGTTAGTCACAGATGCAGTCTGTCTTGTTTCGTGCCAAATGAAACGAGTTGCGGGTCTTAGGCACCCATTGCGTGGTAGCCGCCATCAACATGGACGACCTCGCCGGTGGTGGCTGGGAACCAATCAGAGAGCATGGCGACAACAGTGCGTGCAACAGGGGCGTAGTCGTTGACATCCCAGCCGAGTGGTGCGCGCTCGCTCCACACATCTTCGAATTTCTTGAAACCAGGAATTGATTTGGCGGCCATTGTTTTGATCGGGCCGGCTGCAACAAGGTTGCAGGTGATGCCCCGTGGGCCAAGTTCTTTCGCGAGATATCGACTCGTGGACTCGAATGCCGACTTGGCAACACCCATCCAGTTGTAGGCCGGCCAGGCAACGGTGTTGTCGAAATCAAGGCCGACAATCGTGCCGCCGGGTCCCATGAGTGGCAGGAAGGCATCGACGAGGGTTTTGAGTGAATACGCAGAAATCTGCATGGCGACGGCGACGTCAGCCCATTGCGCGGCGAGAAAATCGTCACCGAGACATACTTCGGGCGCAAATCCGATTGCGTGCAATACGCCATCGACATGGCCGAGCGACCCGCGCACTTGTTCACGAACTGTTTCGATGTGTTCGGGAACAGTCACATCGAATTCAAAGACATCAGCTGGGGTATCGAGGCGGCGGGCGGTTCGCTGGGTGAGAGACAAGGCTCGACCTGCACCGGTGAGGACAATCTGGGCGCCTTCGCGCTGAGCGAGTTGAGCAACTCCGAATGCCAAAGAGGCGTCGGTTAGTACGCCAGTCACCACGATTTGTTAGTACGCCAGTCACCACGATTTTCTTGCCGTCAAGTATTCCCATGCATATGACCGTAGTTCGGTGGGGGTCCGTGTGTAAGGCTCTAAAGAATGCGTATTGGAATACTTGGCGGTACTGGCCCTGCAGGAAGTGCCCTCGGGGCACGACTTGCATCTCTTGGTTATGAGGTGGTTCTTGGTTCTCGATCAAAAGATCGAGCAACAGAGGTTGCGGCAGCAATGAAGGCCAAGTGGCCGGTCATGAATCTCAGCCTCACAGGCGGAGACAACGACGACGCAGCTGCATGTGATCTGATCGTGTTGGCAACCCCATGGGATTCTGCCGCCGTGACCGTGCGTGATCATCGCGAACTGCTGAGCGGCAAGATTGTCATCAGTATGGCCAATGCTCTCGTTCGAGTCGGACACGAGTTCCAGCCGCTTCTTCCACCGCGCGGAAGCGTTGCAGCCCATGTGCAGGCCGCCATTCCCGAGTGTCGAGTTGTTGCTGCCTTCCATCATCTTCCTGCAACCGAACTTGGCCACTTGGGTTACCCCATTGATTCCGATGTTTTGATCTGTTCCGACTTTGCCGAAGCAACGGCCACCGTGATGGAAATCACCGCTCAGATTCCGGGCTGTCGTCCGCTCGACGCGGGCGAATTGTCGAACGCCACTGCAATCGAGGCTTTCACTGCAGTTCTGCTGCAATTGAATGTCCGATACAAGACCCGTGTTGCGCCGAAACTCACGGGCATCACGAGAGATCCAAGGGCCAAGGCCTAACACGATGTCGATGCGACTGTACGACACCGCACGACAAGAGGTTGTTCCGTTCACACCAGGCGAACTGGTGCTCATGTACACATGCGGCATCACTCCATACGATGCAACCCATCTGGGTCATGCCTCAACGTTCTTGTTTTACGACATCGTTCAAAGGCGCCTAATAGACCTCGGACACACCGTTCGCTGTGTCCGCAATGTCACCGATGTCGACGATCCGTTGTTTGCCAAGGCGCGTGAACTTGGCGTTCATTATCTCGATCTTGCAGCAGGCGAAGAAGCACGTTTCAACCGCGACATGGAAGCACTTGAAATGCTTCCGATGTACAGCACCCCTCGCGCGTCGTCGGCGATCTCCGACATTCGTGGATTCATCGGAATGGTGCTCGACCGAGGCTTTGCCTACGCATCGGGTGGTTCGGTGTACTTCGATGTCACGAAGTTCCCGTCCTTTGGCGAGGTGTCTCACTACTCGCACGACCAGATGCTCGAGTTTGCTCGTCAGCGTGGCGGCAAGGTCGACGACCCACACAAGCGCAACCCACTTGACTTTGTTCTGTGGCACCCGTCAGCAGATGACGAGCCTGCATGGGATGCAACGTGGGGAGCGGGTCGACCCGGCTGGCACATCGAGTGCTCGGCACTTGCCATGCGCGAACTTGGCACAACCATCGATTTGCACGGTGGTGGCAGCGACTTGATTTTCCCTCACCACGAGTGCGAGCGCGCCCAGTCTGAGGCCGCAACCGGCGAGCAGTTCGTTCGCCATTGGATGCACGTGGCGATGGTCTTCAAAGATGGCGAAAAAATGTCGAAGAGTCTCGGCAATCTCGTCTTTGTCGATCACTTGCGCACGCAATGGGATCCGAGGTCCATCCGTCTTGCAATCATCGAGCACCATTACCGCAAGGAATGGGGCTGGGACGACGAATTGATGCCTCGCAATCATTCACGACTCGTTGCCTGGGCAGGTTCAGTCGGCGGAACAGATTCGGATCTCCTCGATCGGGTTCGTGACTGCCTCGACAACGACCTTGATACCTCTGGCGCTGTCGCTCTCATTGATGCGGCCGCCGCATCAGGCGCCAATGTGACCCTTGCTGCAGCCCTTCTTGGCGTTGAACTCCTCACTCCGATCGGTCCTCGCTAAACGGACAAATTGCCCGTCGACCGCCTCTCAAATAAGGGGTAATGTTCGCTTGATGGCGCAACAGCACGACGAACCTTTTTCTGACAACGGTTCGTCACCGGTTGCCCTCAGTCGCGCTCAATCACGGGCGCGTTCATTGCTGAGGCCCCTCACCTTAAAACTGTGGAACTTTCATTTCGAAGGATTCGAGCATCTTCCAGATAGCGGACCTGCAATTCTGTGTCCCAACCACATCAGCTTCCTCGACTCGGTGTTCACGATGGTGCACGCCGGGCGACAAATCAGTTTTGTCGGTAAAGCCGAATACATGGACTCATGGAAGACCAAGCATCTTTTTCCTGCACTCGGAATGATTCCGATTGATCGCGCTGGTGGTTCAAAAAGCGAAGGCGCACTGATGGCAGCAGAAGCAGTATTGCGCAGGGGAGAACTGTTCGGAATTTTTCCTGAAGGAACGCGCAGCAGAGATGGCATGTTGTACAAAGGCCACACAGGAGCAGCCCGGTTGGCACTCAAGGTGGGTTGTCCGATTATTCCTGTTGGCATTATCGGCACGCGAGACATTCAGCCACCAGACACAGTGATGCCGAAATTCAAACGTGACTGCACGATCAAATTGGGAAAGCCCATCGATGTTGCCCGATACATGGACCGCAAGGACGACCACATGGTGCTGCGCGAAATCACCGACGAATTGATGTTCGAAATCCGTGATCTCACGGGCCAGGAATATCGAAATGTGTACGCCACCAAGCGTGCCGAGAGCATTCCCACCGAACAGGCAGTGGTCGACCACAGCTAATTAGCCCGAATCGTTGGCCTTTGCATCCGTAGAATGGGGGTCTCATGTCAGAGATCTCAGTACTTCTTCCCGACGGTTCCGCTCGTTTGCTTCCTGCGGGCTCCACCATTGCCGATCTTGCGGCCTCTATCGGCTCGCGACTCGCCAAGGCAGCAATCGCTGGCACAGTCGATGGCAACGAGGTTGATATCTCCACTGCCCTGGCCGATGGCGCGAAGGTATCGGTCATCACAGCTGATTCCGATGCAGGTCGCCACGTACTGCGTCACTCGACTGCACATGTGCTTGCTCAGGCTGTATTGCAATTGTTTCCCGGAGCCCATTTCACGATTGGTCCGGCAATTGAAGATGGTTTCTATTACGACTTCGACTTGCAGAACGGAAAGACATTTTCCGACGATGATCTTGGGGCAATCGAAGGACGCATGCGCGAGATCATGAAGGCGAACCAGCCATTCATTCGATCCGAGGTAACAGTTGCCGAGGCACTCGCGGTCTTTGCATCGCAGCCCTACAAATGCGAAATCATCGAGCGCGTTACTTCTGGCTCGGCCGATGGTAGCGACGCTGGCGAAGTGGGCAGCAGTGATTCGGTGAGTTTGTATCGCAACACCGACGAGTTCGTTGATTTGTGTCGCGGCCCTCACGTACCAAGCACATCGCGTCTCGGACATTTCAGTCTCATGAAAGTGGCCGGCGCATACTGGCGAGGCAACGAAAAGGGGCCGATGCTCCAGCGTATTTACGGCACCGCATGGGAATCTGATTCGGCTCTGAAAGAGCACCTCACCCGTTTGGAAGAAGCAGCAAAGCGCGACCATCGTCGTCTGGCCAATGAGCTCGATCTTTTGTCATTCCCGACAGAGTTGGGCGGCGGACTTGCTGTGTGGCATCCGAAAGGTGCAATCGTTCGC
Organism: Actinomycetota bacterium; assembly: GCA_041160045.1. Classification (GTDB taxonomy): domain Bacteria; phylum Actinomycetota; class Acidimicrobiia; order Acidimicrobiales; family Ilumatobacteraceae; genus UBA2093. The sequence continues at coordinate 2,535 of JBEAXB010000024.1, read as the reverse complement.
AAGTTGATGGAGGACTACAGCCGTCAACGTCATCAGGATGGCGATTACCAATTCGTGTACACGCCTCATTTGGCGAATGCAAACTTGTTCGCCAAGTCTGGCCACCTTGATTTCTATGCCGATGGCATGTACCCGCCGATGGAGATGGACAACGGCACGTACTACATGAAGCCGATGAACTGCCCGATGCATTGTCTGATTTTCGACAGTCGTCAACGTAGCTATCGTGAACTTCCATTGCGTTTGTTCGAGTTGGGCAATGTGTACCGTTACGAACGTGCGGGAACACTGCACGGACTATTGCGTATTCGTGGTTTCACGCAGGACGACAGCCACATCTATTGCACCGAAGAGCAGATGGCCGACGAAATTGCATCACTTCTTGATTTCATCATGTCGGTACTGCGCCGTTTCGGTTTCCATGATTTCGAATTCAACTTGTCGACACGCGACCCTGAGAAATCCGTTGGCTCGGATGAGATTTGGGAAAAGGCCACGAGCGCATTGCGTGAAGCCCTTGATCGCCATGGTGTCGAATACAAGATGAAAGAAGGCGACGCCGCCTTCTATGGTCCGAAAATCGACATCGATGTTCGCGATGCCATTGGCCGCAAATGGCAGTTGAGCACCATTCAATGCGACTTCAATCTCCCCGAACGCTTTGGTCTCGAATACGTGGGCTCAGACGGGGCACGTCATCGGCCAATCATGTTGCACCGTGCTCTGTTTGGATCGGTGGAACGATTCTTTGGCGTTCTGATCGAACATTACGCAGGAGCATTTCCGACATGGCTCGCACCCGAGCAGGTTCGTGTTCTTCCTGTGGCATTGGCTCATCACGAATACGCACTTGATCTTGTGAAGAAGCTGAAAAAAGCCGGCTTCCGTGCCGACATCTCGCACCCCGACGATCAGTTGGGCAAGCGCATTCGCAATGCAAAGCTTGAAAAGATTCCGTATGTGTTGGTCGTTGGTGACACAGACGTCGAAGCTGGAACTGTCGGAGTCAACCCACGTGGTGGCGACGTCGATCGCGATGTGCCTGTCGACAGCTTCATTGCGTCATTGAGCGCTGAAGTTGCCGAGGGAGAGATGGGCGGGGAGTGAAACTCGACAATCTGTGGAATGGTTGGCGCTCCGATTACATCAACGGAGTGAACGGCGGATCTTCTGATTCTGATACCTCGGTGTTTAGCCGAATCTTGGAATCGGGCCTTCCCGACGATGAAACCTTCATTGTTCACCGATCATCCTTGTCGTTTGCCATTTTGAACGCGTATCCCTATTCCTCAGGTCACATCTTGGTGCTTCCATTTCGTGAAGTTGCCAATCTTGAGGACCTCACCGCAGCTGAAAATCTTGATTTATGGACCAATGTCACCAACGCAACGATTGCCCTGCGCACATCGCACAAGCCCGATGCGCTTAATGTGGGTATCAATCTTGGTGCGGCAGCAGGTGGAAGCATCTCTCAGCACCTTCACGTACACATCGTTCCTCGATGGGTCGGCGATTCAAATTTTATGACTTCCATTGCCTCCACCAGAACCTTGCCTGAACCACTCTCATTGACTGCATCGAAAATTCGCGATGCTTGGCCGAAAGAAACAACATGACCGACGATCTTCGCGATCAATTGCCCGACGACCTGAACGCCGTTGACAACATCGCCGCATACGATTTCCCAGACAACAGCCGCCGTCGCATTCCTGGAGTTCTGTATGCCGGGTTTGCGGTGATCTGCATCGCAGTGTGGTTTCTTGGTGACGGTGAAAATTCGGCAATTCTGAATCGGGGCATTTTGTTTGCGGCTCTGTTGCTTTCAGTGATGTCAATCATCACCATCACGAGCGGATGGCGAATGACGGTGGACGAGAAGCAGGCCCTTGTCGTGGCTACCCGTGCAATCGGATTCCCGGTTGGTCATGCATCGGCGCAACAAGTGTGGCGCGGCGTTCGCAGCCGTCCGACGTGGCGCATTTTTTGCTACAGCGTGGAAGAACCCCCGTTACAGCGTGGGCTTGTCTTGATTGACGCTGTCAACGGGCGAGTGGTTGAAACTCTTCTCGAGTCAAACCCTGATTCACAGATGCCAGCTTCGGCCGGCGAAGAGGGATAGGTTCTCGTCATGTTCGACGGGAGATTCCGCACCCCCATCGAGAAAGCCATTCGTCCAGTAGGCCTCCTGCTGCGCAAGACAGGCATGTCTCCCGACCATCTCACGATTCTCGGAATTACCGTCGCGGTCATGGCCGCCTTTGCCATTGGCAACGGGTTCCTGCGTGCTGGTCTCGCTCTCGTGATTCTCGCAGCACTACCCGACATGCTCGACGGCGCTCTCGCCAAAGCTTCCAACACAGCGAGTCAACGCGGCGCCTTTTTTGATTCGGTGGTCGACCGAGTGACCGACTCGGTGTTGTTTGGTGGCGTTGCTTGGTATTTCGCTTCAGAAAAAAGCCCGCACCTCGCACTGTTGCCGATGGCAATCATGTCTGTGTCATTCCTGATCTCGTACGAACGCGCCAAAGCCGAGGC
>JBEAXB010000161.1:0-3475 GCA_041160045.1 Actinomycetota bacterium | reverse complement strand
GTTTGCATTCATGGGGCACGACAAGTGCGATGCACACCAACGCACGGCCGTTTGTACTCCGAGTGCGGTGGCCGCGATGTGACTGGTTGCTTGTTTCACAAGTGATGTTGTGGGGTCCGTGGGCGAATCGAATACTGCGACATCGAATGCTGATGGTTTCTGCACCATCCATGCAGTGCCGGTGGTGGCGCCGGTGCCCCACCCGATGACGGATACTTTTTTTACTCCGAGTGAATTGCGTGTGGCTTCCAGATCATTCACATTGTCGTAGGTGCCAACGAGGTGTTCGCTGCCGAGGGGCATGGGGGAAAATTCCGAACCACGTGGGGCAACAGAGATCACGTCGTAACCACGGATGGTGATGCCAAGAGTGAGTGGAGAATTTTCTACTAGCTCGCGAGCGTTGCTGCCGAATTCACGATCAGGTAACAACACCAGCGTGCGGGGCGAGGAACCAACAGTTGCCTTGCGACGAAAGAGCGCAAGTGTGGTGGTGGGGCCAGCAGAAGTGAGGTGATCGGTGGGCACGGCAAGCGAGCCGCATTCGATGGGGCCGCATGGCAGCCAGTTGATGGTGCTCGTGGGTTCGGTGGAAGCAGTTGACGAATCGCTTTGAGTGGTGGAACATCCAGTGACTACCAGAGCGATGGCACAGAGTGCTGCTCGTGGAAAGGTACGTATATTCACTTGGCAATCCTATTGCGTATAACGCAACGGATTACCGCGCGAAGAGCGCGACGAGAATCGGCGTGACAATCAAGCCAGGCAAGAGCGAGCCGAGTTTGATGCGCTTGATTTCGAGCAAGTTGATCCCGATGGCAAGCACCGCAAAACCACCGGCGGCGAACAGTTCGGTGCGCATGCGGTCATCAAGAAGCGAATCAATTCCGGTGCCGGCGAGCGTGAGAGTGCCCTGCACGATGAAGATGCTGACTGCGCTGAAGGCCGCGCCGATTCCGTAGACGGTCACGAAGATGATCGACATGAATCCGTCGAGTGTTCCCTTGATGATGTACAACTGCGGCGTGCGACCGCTTGCATCTTCGATGGCGCCAAGAATGGTCAACGGACCGATGCAGAACAGAAGGGTTGCTGTGACAAAGCCCTGAACAAATGTGCTGTCGTCAGCAGATTTTTTGGCGAAGCGACGCTTCAACCACTCGCCCACTTTTTCAAGACGTTCTTCGATGAGGAGCAATTCGCCGATGATCGAGCCGATCACCATGCCGACAAGTGGAAAGACAAGGTTGTGCGTATCCATGACATTGCTGATGCCCATGACAAGGGTGGCAAGACCAATGACCTGCACAACGATGGTGCGAATGGATTCACGAATGCGATGACCGATAAAGAATCCGATGGAACTTCCGGCAATCACTGTTGCAGTGTTGATCAGAGTTCCAAGGCCGCGCACGAGTTCTTACGCTACACACACGGAATCTGCTTGCCGTGGTTATCGTGCATATATGGCAATAGTGCAATTATCGAACCAATTGATGACTGCCACTATCGATACCAGTGCCGGCGGACGCGTGTCGTCGCTCATCTGTGATGGCGTGGAATTGCTGATTACCGAGAACGAAGACATGGTGAAGTGGGGCTTGTTTCCCATGGTTCCCTTTGGCGGACGCGTGCGCGACGGAGTGTTGAACTTTCGTGGCTGGAACCACGAGTTGGCATTGCGCTTGCCACCACATGCCCTGCACGGCACAGTGCTCGATCAGGAATGGACGATTGTTGAGCAATCGCCAACAATGATCGTGATGAACCGCGAATTGGCAGGCGAATGGCCATTCGAAGGAAGCGTGACACACACCATCGAACTCACGTCGCATGCTGCAAAGTTCACCTTGTCTCTCGATGCCCGCGAACCGCAGCCCGCTCAAGTGGGTTGGCATCCGTGTTTTCGGGCGCCAAAGCATTCGCACCACAATTTCCAGGCAATGTTGCAACGCGACATCAGTGGCATCACCACCGATCAGCGTGTGCCGGTGCCGCGCCGCAAGTACGACGACTGTTTCGTGAAGCCAGAGACCATGCCATGGATTCAGGTGGAAAATGTGAAAGTGGAAATCTCAAGCGATTGCTCGCACTGGGTGATCTACAACGAAAACCCAGACACCGTTTCGTTTGAGCCGCAATCAGGCCCGCCGAACGGCATCAACTCTGAACCATATGTTGTGATGCCAGGTAAGCCGCTTGTGCGACACATGTCGATCACACGTATCTAGAGAGCTGTATCTCGCTGCTCGTTTACCCATCGGGCGCGCATGCGGCGCAGTGCAGCGGTGCGAATGTCGTTCCAGGTGCCGCCCACGATGTTGCGTACAGTGCCAAGCGATGGCACCTTCGATGTGCCGGTCATCGTGGCTGCTCGCCAGATATCGAACTGATGACTTGCGCCGCGATGAACAGGGACAAGTAGGAAACGTTCGACAAAGGCGAAGAGTTGTTCTTCATTCCATGTGCGTTCGTAGTTCGACCGCAATGCTTCACCACTAGACACGCCCACATCGGCACATGCGGCTGTCCATGAGCCAAATAACTGCACGATGCGCGCAACGCTTGGGCCCTGCACTCGCCCACTGCGCAACAAGTTTGTATAAGAGGTATGCGTGAGCGGAGACGCCATCAGGTTTGCTGCTTGCAATGCACCGCGGGCACGCTCGCGCGTGGCAGCAATCGCATCTGATTCCACGCGCTGTGTTGGTGCGGTGAGTTCATCGTCGGTGAGCAGCAACCATTCGACTGGCCGGGCAGCGGTGGTGATGTCTGTCAAGGGCATCTGCAGTGCATCCGTGACTTCACCAAGCGTGGCGCCTGGGTGCACGAGAAGGTACTCAAGGACGCGGGTGGTGAGTGCGCTGCGCACTTCGGCCTTGGTGGGTTTGGTGCGGGTGCGAGTGATTGCCCGAGAAGCAGGTGCTGCTTCTGGGGCTGGCGTGCCGTAGCGAAGAAGGAATTCACTGAGGATGCGCATGTCGTCGCTGGCCAGTGTGCCGGCGTTGTCCAACAGTTGCAGCTCGTCGGCTACCCAGGCAATGGGGGCCGGCAGTTCTTCTGCGGAGATTCGATCGGGCACAGGAAAGACAGTACCCACCGTTCAGGGGTTGGCTACTAGCGCATAGAGTGCTTTCAGGCTTTTGTTGAGGGAGAACTCATGACAACCAGCATGGATCATGAATGGACATCGCTGCTACCAGCAGGAGACACCCACCCGTACCGCACTGGCGCATGGCGCCCGCAGACCCGCGAGTGGACCGCGACCGATATGCATGTCGAAGGCCAGATTCCAACTGACTTGAATGGCGTGTACCTGCGCAACACGGAGAACCCGTTGATTGCAGCAGCCGAGAGATACCACCCGTTCGATGGCGACGGCATGATTCATGCCATTTCATTTCGCGAAGGGCACGCGGAATATCGCAACCGCATGATTCGCACCGAGGGTTTGGCAGTCGAGCTTGAAGCAGGT
>JBEAXB010000160.1:0-4345 GCA_041160045.1 Actinomycetota bacterium | reverse complement strand
TCGTGTGTCTCCCAGCATTCGTGCATTTCTTCTCGGTCTTGCAGTTGTCGATGACATCGGCGCCATCGTGGTCATTGCCGTCTTCTATTCCTCTGGCGTTTCAGCAACGTGGTTGTTGCTCGCGCTTGGTTCAGTCATCTTCACAATTATCCTCAAGCGTCTTGATGTGCAGTGGGTGACCGCCTATTTGGTGACGGGTCTGTTTCTTTGGTTCGCTTTGTACCAGGGCGGAGTTCACCCAACCATTGCGGGCGTGGTCATGGGTTTACTCACACCAATCACCCCAAAGCGAAATTCCAACTATGAAGATGAAGATGACATTGCTCGGAATCCTTCAGTGGACGCTCACTCAACTGTGTCCGTGGTGGAGTGGTTCGAACACATTTTGCATCCGTACACAAGTTTTCTGATTGTTCCCCTCTTTGCACTGGCGAATGCCGGAATTGAGATTTCGGGAGAGTCTCTACAAAATGCTTCCACCTCTGTTATTGCATGGGGCGTTTTTGCAGGTCTGTTTATTGGCAAGCCAATCGGAATCGTTTTGGCCGTTTTTATTGCCCGCAAATCTGGTGCGGATTCACGAGTGTTTCTCGGAGTTGGCAGCGCAGCAGGCATCGGGTTCACAGTTGCGCTCTTCATTAGCGATCTTGCTTTTACAAATCCGATACATCAAGCAGATGCAAAACTGGCGATTCTTGTCGCGTCAGTTGCTTCAGCTGTTCTTAGTCTGGTGATTCTGTCGTTTCAACGAGGATCTGTTCTCACATCGAGTAGCCGTCCGAGTTTGCGATAACAGGAGTGAAACGCTTGAAGCACTTCCGGGTTGTCGACAAGATCTTCAGGTAGTCCTTCTTGGGCGACGGTGATAAGTGTGCCTGTTCCATCGGCCTCAAAAGTTTGGGTGGAACGAATTTCTTTGCCCATAAAGTCAGGCTCGCAAAATGTCATCTTGTGGGGTTCTTCAAGTTCGACAATGACCCCCTTGTTGGGACTGACTTCTCCTGATTCATCAAACACCATGTCAAATTCAAATCGACCGCCAATCCGCAATTCCATCACGACAGACTCGAGTGGAATATGGAGACCATCCGGCGAAAAAAACTGGTGAAAGAGTTCAGGTGTCGTATATGACTTCCAAACTTCTGCCGGAGATGCCTCAACCCAGTGCGAAATAATCAGTGTTGTCATATGGTTTGCTCCATTCAAGAGTCGTGATATTCAATCTCATTATATTTTTTCAGGTATTGCTCACGGGTGGAATACCCAACTGTCAGAAATAGTTGGTACGCCTGAAGGGATACATCTGCCTCTATCAACGTTCCCGAAACCGACAACGGCTCCCTCCATCTCTGCCACGATTGCATCTTGTACTAGGTGAAGAATCTCTGAGGAGTCGTTGAGTCCCGCATCACGAATGTTCACTTTGACATCTTTTCTCGTACAGACGAGTACTTTGAAAAACAGCGAAGGGCTGGTTACAGGCTGTGGCGGTACACATTCGTCTCGCGTGCGACAAAACCAAGACGTTGATACAAACGATTCGCTGCTTCGCGTGACGGGCGTGATGTGAGTTCTACGGTGATTGCACCACGATGTTTTGCTTCGAGCATGGCAGCTTGGCTGAGCGCTTCGCCGACTCCGTGACCACGAGCAACCGAATCCACGACAACATCCTCAATCCAGGCGCGGATGCCCGTTGGAATCTGAAAAATGGCCAAGGTGAGCGAGCCAACAATGTGTTCATCAAGGCGTGCGATAAAAAGTACAGATGTTGGTGATGCGATGATGTCTGCCAATTGTTGCTGCGTTGGCGGCGGGTTCGATGACGACAATTGAGGAATCAAACGGTTGAAAGCCTCAATCAACTCGGCATTTGCGACTGTGGCTTGCTCGACAACAACTGACATGTACCTACCTTGCCACAGTCCGTGGTCGGTTTCTATCCATTGACACGTGGTCTATCGTTCAGACATGACGACAACTCATATTTCACGTGTTTTAGCTGCCGCCCTTGAGCCCGTTACAGGACAGGTCTATTTTTCTCCTGAATGCCATCACAATTACGAGGCCTTGGGCTTTAGCCCTAGTCGTGGTGAGTTCAACGGAGTAATGGCACCAGACGGTCCCGCGTACTTTACGAGTCGTGGTTCGGTGATGGGCCAGGTGCCCGGCGAAGTCGTTGCGGCGGCATTTGCAGTTTTTAAACCTGAAGTTGTGATCTCGTCGGTTGATTACGGATGGACCCTCACCGATGCACGCACCATTTGTGCCGCTCGTGATAACGGCGCAATCGGGCAACTACATCGTGTTCTTGGTGAAAGCCCGCACGGCGCAACCCGCGCGCGCACACTGCTCTCACATGCAACTGATGCTTTGCGACCCGAAGGTCGTGCCTTGTACGCCGGTCTGCGATCTCTCGAGATGCCGGGCTCACTCGTCGGAGACGTGTGGAGGCTCGGAGACATGCTGCGTGAGTACCGCGGTGACAGCCACACCGCTGCATGGATCAGTGGAGGATTCACCGCATGTGAAATCGGATTGCTCAGCGAACTCTTTTGGGGAATGACCATCAAGACCTACAGTCGCAGTCGCGGTTGGAGCGAGGCAGATTACGAACAAGCCATCGAGCGTTTGGCAACTGACGGGTACATCACTCGAGAGGGAGCGCTCACCACACAGGGCCGGGCCAGCCGTGAACATGTGGAAAAACTGACCGATGTGCAAATGGAATGCGTTGTTCGAGCTCTGGGCAGTCAAATCGACGAATTAATCACCATTTTGAAGCCATGGGGAGCTGCAATTCGGGCAGCAAAGGGCTACCCGGCTGCTGGTCCGCATGACCTTGCAGATGCAGCCTCTTCTTGATTCTGATGCATCGTTTTGGGCGATAGATTTTTGAGTAATGACGGCATCAGACCACGTAGTTTGGATTTCACAACCAAAGCTTCATAGCCCAGCTGTCATTGCTGGGTTCAGCGGATGGAACGACGCTGCAGATGCTGCAAGTACCGCAGTGCGCACACTCATCGAGACATGGAATGCCGAACCACTTGCCGAGATTGATCCCGAAGAGTTCACCGATTTTGCAACCATTCGCCCGTCGGTTCGCCTCGACGAGAACTTGAACCGTTCGATCGTGTGGCCAAAGGTCAGTTTGTGGCACGCCAGTACTCCTGGTTCCGACGTGATCCTGATTCTTGGCCCCGAACCAAGTTTGAAGTGGCGCCTTTTCAGCGAACAAATCATCAGTGTCGCGGCCCGCTTTGAATCTTCAATGATTCTTTCTCTTGGTGCACTTCTAGCCGATGTTCCGCACAAGCGCGATGTGCGTGTGTTTGGAACTGCAAACGATCAGCCGACCATCGATCGCTTTGATCTTCAGCGCTCACAATACGAAGGCCCCACAGGCATTGTCGGTGTTCTGCACGATGCATGTTCGCAGTCGTCTCTTCCGTCTGCATCGTTATGGGCCACAGTCCCGATGTATGCATCCCATGTTCCTTCGCCAAAGGCTGCATCTGCACTCATCAAGCGAGCATGCGAAATCATTGGTACACCTGCTCCTCTCGGCGCATTGCACAATCAATCTGTTGCATACGTCAACCGCGTTGACGAGTTGGTGGAGGAAGACGAAGATCTGCGCGAATACGTGGAGCGCCTCGATTCAATGGGTGACGACGCGTTCGGTGTCGATAATCCCAATCAACTCGAATTCGAGTTTGGTGACGACGAGATTGAAACCGACAAAGATGTGAACTCTTTGGTCGATGAAGTCGAGCAGTTCCTGCGCGACCAAGACCCCAGCTAAGAGTTGTTATTCGGTGTGGCTTCCACGCCACATGTTTTCACGTGGTGCATCGAATGTTGCCGGATGAATGTCGCCATTAATCGCAGCAATGGGCCAAACCAACCGACATCACCTGTTTCCAATGGATGACCACAGAGTTCTCCGCCAGTGGCACGCAGGTGGAACAACAGCATGTACATACCGAAGCGTGAAAAGCCCATGCGCATGCCATCAACGACGCCGAGTAATTGCAGCGGCTCAGCGATGATTCCGGTTTCTTCTTCGACTTCTTTCATTGCGACTTCAGCAGGTGAATACCCAACGTCTGCCCAACCAGTGGGGTACAACCAGACACCGCTTTCCTTGCGTTGCACCAAAAGAATCTTGCCTTCATCATTTCCGACGATTGCACCGATGGCAACCTTCGGTGTCACGTAACCAGGTATCCCCTCGCCGACAGACTCCATCCATTCCTGTACAAAGTGATCCTGTTCACGGCGAATCTCAAGTGCATCATCGGCCGAGACCTTGATATCTGCTGCCACTTTCAACACTTCT
>JBEAXB010000159.1:0-3482 GCA_041160045.1 Actinomycetota bacterium | reverse complement strand
GAAAATACTGTGGTGTTGTTGCCATACAGATCAAGGATCGGCTGGGCGATTGCCACCGTTGAAAGTGACAGATATGTCAAGAAGTGCCTACGCATCACCTGTCAACCTTGCCACAATGAATGGGTGACCACCTGCTCGGCTTTCTCTCGCTCGCCTAGAGGCGCCAGCATTCTCGGCGCATTTCTTGTCGCTGTAGCGGCCATGGTCCCCCACGCCAGCGTGCAGGCCACACCCAGGGCTCCTGGAATCGGAATGAATGGACAAGGAGCTCTCCTTTTTGTCGGAGACAGTTTGACGGTCGGGACAGATGCCTTTGGCTCCCTGGGAGTCAAACTGCAAAGGCTTGGCACATGGAACGAAACTGTTGTGGATGCTCGCGTCGGACGCACTGCAAATGCCGGGTCTGTTGTGCTTCAGAAGAGAATCACTCGCGCTACGACTGCAATCGTGATAGCACTCGGAACAAACGACATGATCTCAAAGACTCGGGCCTCGTATCCGAAGTGGGTGATTGATCGAGTGATGTCAAAGAGCAAAGGAAGGCCGGTTCTCTGGGTCAACCTCGAATTCGCGAACAAGACCCGCCCCGATTTGGCACTTCGAGCGAAACGCTTCAATACAGAGTTGCGTCGCGCAGTGAAACGTTGGCCAAATCTGTTTGTATCGGATTGGAATTCAGCGTTCACCCCGAACAAGAACAGCCGCTTTATTGCCGATGGAGTACACCTCACTGTCGCTGGTTACCGCACCCGCTCTAAATACTTGGTACCGAACGTTTTTTCATTCGGCTCAATCATCGTGAATGCATCCACCACGACGACCACTACGAGCACCACGGTTCCGACTCCCTCGACAACGATTACCCTCGAGACGACGACAACGACTCCCACAACGTCAACATCTTCAACTAGCTCAACAACGACAGTCGCGCCGAGCACAACTCCTCCCCCTCCCACTTAGAGTTTGAGTACTGTGTCGCCATGCTCGCTGTGTACTCCTCTCAAGGTTCCGTTTCCGTTGAAGACATCGACATCCCATCGGGTGAAGGCGAACTCATCACTGTCACTTCCGTCGGCATTTGTGGCAGCGACCTTCATCTCATCAAGTCCGGCCTCTCGGGCATCGTCCTTGGTCACGAGTTCGGCGGATACACCAAAGATGGACGCCTCGTGGCAGTTCGCCCGACCGGCCATTGCGGCACGTGCGACCCGTGCTTGCGTGGTTCATCGAATACCTGCCGCTCAGCACTCGGCTCGCTTCATGGCACGTCAATTGATGGCGGGCTAGCCGAATACGTCCTTGTGGAGAAGTCCCGGTTATTCGAAATGCCCAAGGGGTCCGACGCAGACACCGTCGCACTGGTCGAGCCACTTGCCGTTGTCGTCCACGGAATCAGCCGGGTACCGATAACGGCAGGAATGCGGGCCCTTGTCGTAGGAGCCGGATCCATCGGACTCCTCACAGCTGCTGTCCTGGTGGATATGGGCGTTGCCGTCGACATTGTGTGCCGCCATCCTCACCAACGGCTCGCAGCAGAGGCCATGGGAGCCCACGGCTGCGAGACGGCCGGCAAGGACTACAACTTCACCTTCGATGCAGTGTGCACCCAACAATCACTCGACACGTGCATCGCTGCCACACAGTCTCAGGGAAGTGTCGTTGAATTCGGCATGATCTGGGACACCATCAACTTGACGAACGCAATGATGTTGCGCGAGGTCTCGATCATTCCTTCGATTTTCTACAGCCACGATCATTCGCACAACGACTTTGTCACGGCAATCGATGTCCTGACTCGCAATACACACATCGCCACATCTGTTGTGTCACATCGTTTCCAATTACAAGATGCGAAGAATGCCTTCGATATTGCAGACAGTCGTTCATCGGGTGCAATCAAGGTTCATTTCACTTTGTGACATTGTGTTTACAGATTCACAATGACACATCGAAATGAATTTGTATCACGCAAATAATTTTGTAGAAAGTGTTCTTGTGCAAAGCGTGGTCGTATGTCACATGACATCCGTCACGCGCGTTTTGCCACTACCTTGCATTTGTCGCATCGCAGTGATGTGACAATTCCTGGGGGTAATTCTTCTTATGACACAAAGTCAGACCACTCGGTCACGCGTGTTGCGCCGCATAGGTGTTGCAGTTGCAACAACAATTGCGATCTCAACGGTGGCTTCAACTGGCAGCCAAGCTGCCACAACACCGGCAGCAGCAACTGTCGGAGGCGAAGTAAAGGTTGCGATCTTCGACACCTTTCCTGGCTTCTGTGTTGCAAACAACCCAGCCAACTCGGCTCTCATGGCAACTCGCACCATTTTCGAAGGTCTTGTCGAAAAGACCAAAGGTGGCGACTTTGTTGGGCTTCTCGCAAAGAGCCTTGTGCCGTCAACCGACCTCAAGACATGGACCGTTGCACTGCGTGAAGGCGTCACATTCCATGACGCAACTGCGTTCAACGCTGATTCTGTCGTCGAGAACATCAACTACGGAAGCGGACGCGCCTTCGCAGGTGCACTAGTAGCAGCACTCGGCACCGGCAAGACTCTTGACCAGGCCAGAGTTGCTGCAGCAGGAGCTTTCGGTTACACCTTGGGTACCTCGATCACATTCCAAGCAAACATCAAAACAGTCACGAAGGTCGACAACTACACAGTCAAGTTCACTCTTGACCGTGCACAAAATGACTTCCCTGGCACCTTGTATGCATCCGGACGTAACTTCATGCGTTCATCAGCACAATTGAAGAGCCCTACAGGTTGTGCAAACAATCCAGTTGGAACCGGACCATTCAAGCTTGTTTCGTGGGACACAAACCAGATGATCGTTGCGAAGAACGCATCGTACTGGCGTACAGACCCGAGCAATCCGAAAGCCAAGCTTCCGTACCTCAACAAGATCACCTTCACCAACGTGAAGGAAGCGTCTCAGCGCGCAGCGGCCGTTCGTAAGGGAACCTACGACGCCGGGATGTTCACATCAGGTTCAGAGGGTACCTTCATCAAGGATCTTCGTCAGCGCAAGAGCGTGGTCACCGAGACTAAATCAGCTCTCGAGTATTACCCTTCGCTCTGGTTGAACCAGACCAAGGCTGGCTCACCATTCAGCAGCAAGAATGCACGTCTTGCTGTCGCTAGCTGTATCGACCGCGCCTTGTTCGTCAAGGTACGTACACGCGGTGAAGGATCAGTTGCTACTTCAATAGTTGGCAAGTCGAACCCGATGTACACAACCAGTGGCTTTTCGAAGTTCAGCGTTGCGAAGTCAAAGGGGTACGTTGCTGCTTGGAAGGCAGAAGCCGGCAACGCTGGCAAGCGCCTCACATTCACTACTCCTGCAGATACCAGTGGTGCTTCGCAGGCCAACATGAAATTCCTTGCTCAGCAGTGGGCCAAGTGTGGAATCACAGCAAACATCGTTGTTGAAGAAACCGGACCAATCATTTCGAAGTCGTTCAACTCATCCAAAGT
>JBEAXB010000158.1:0-3497 GCA_041160045.1 Actinomycetota bacterium | reverse complement strand
GCCGTCGGACTCGACCACCGTGACGGAATTGCAGCAACACACGGTTGGACCGAATCATCCGGAGTACGTGTTGAAGATTTGCTTCCTCGATTTCCAACAGCCTCGGCTTTTGTCATCACAGATATCTCGCGCGACGGGATGTTGACTGGCCCCGATGTAGCGGGGCTTGCTGCTGCGGTGGCGCAAACAACGGTTCCAGTCGTTGCAAGTGGCGGAGTCGGAACTCTTGCTCACATCTCGGAACTAGCCACCATCAAGGGCCTCGATGGCATCATCGTGGGTAAAGCACTGTACGAAGGTCGCTTCACTGTCGCAGAAGCATTGGTATTGCTGTGATGAATCCCGATGTTGTCGCTCGTGTCATTCCGTGCCTGGATGTCACCAATGGTCGTGTCGTCAAGGGCATCAATTTCGTCGATCTTCGTGATGCCGGAGATCCGGTCGAGTTGGCCGCCCGATACGACATGCAGGGCGCCGACGAACTTGTCTTTCTCGATATCACCGCATCGTCTGACGGCCGAGACACGATGATCGATGTTGTGTCTCGTACTGCTGAACAGGTGTTCATTCCCTTCACAGTTGGCGGTGGTATTCGCGAATTGGCTGATGCGCGTGCCCTGCTGCGCGCTGGTGCCGACAAGGTCAGTGTCAATACTGCAGCGGTACAACGTCCCGAGGTGATCTCGGAAATCGCAGCCGAGTTCGGTGCACAGTGTGTGGTGTGTGCAATTGATGCCAAATGGGACGAATCGTTGTCGCAGTGGATGGTGTTTTTACATGGTGGCCGTACACGCACCGATATCAATGCTGTCGAGTGGGCGGTTAATGCAGTTGCGCGAGGCGCAGGTGAAATCCTTCTGACATCGATGGACCGCGATGGCACTCGTGATGGGTTCGATGTGCGATTAACAAGGGCTGTGGCAGATGCGGTTGGTGTGCCGGTGATTGCAAGTGGCGGAGTCGGAAACCTCGGCCATTTATCTGATGGCGTCATCGACGGCGGAGCAACTGGTGTTCTGGCAGCTTCCATTTTTCACTTCGGCGAATTCACGATTGCCGACGCAAAGGCCGACATGGCCAGCCGCGGAATTCGCGTTCGGCCTGTTGGGTCTGCCTAGAGCGTCTCCAGCATTTGTGCGAGCACCTGAGCGCACAACTCATCGGTCCCGGTGGCCATGAAATGGTCAACACCAGACAGCTCGACAATCTCAGTATTTGTCCATGATGCGACCAGGGTGCGCAATGCTTCGGGAGTAGTGAACTGGTCGTGTTCGGGTGCCACCAGAATTTTGCGTCGCGGACTCGATGCGGCCCCTGGAATTGATGTCAGCAGACCCGCAGGTGGAGCGATGGCAATCCATCCGGCAATCCACGGATTGCTCACATTGAGACCAACGACAGATCCGAACGAATAGCCCGTCATGATGATCGGGCAATCAGTCTCGATCAGGTCAGCAAGCTCGCATGCGGCGGCAAGATCTAACCGTTCGGCGTCTCCGTTGTCATGAAAGCCACCAGAGTTGCCGACGCCTCTGAAATCAACAGCGATGGAGTGGCACGCGGCATTTTCTGCCGCTCGTTGCATCGCCTGCACCACATGATTGAAGCGGTCTCCGCCGTGGAGGGGATGGGGGTGGCCGATAATGACGACTGCTCGCACAGAATCAGCATCTGAGCGAATCAGGTCGGCCTCAACACCCACGCCATCGATGGTCTCGAGGTAAACGGTTTCGACTCCCATGGGTCAAGACGGTACCGTCATGAGGTGAGCCTCGACGATACATCCCTTCCTTCTGGCCAAGGTCGCGCCATTGCTGCCACCCCTACCGAACTGGCAGCAGTCAAATACAACGCTGATGGGCTGGTGCCTGTCATCGCCCAATGCGTCAAGACCGGTGACATTTTGATGATGGCGTGGATGAATGCCGAATCACTCTCGATGACTTTTGCCGAAGGCCGAATGGTCTATTGGAGTCGCAGCAGGAGCGAGCTATGGCGCAAGGGCGACACAAGTGGCGATCGCCAGTTCGTGCACGAGGCGTATTACGACTGTGATGCAGACACCTTGCTCTTCAAAGTGGAGCAAGAAGGACGCGGCGCGTGCCATACCGGTGAAGTGTCGTGTTTCTATCGGGCGTTCGGAACTGCCTCGTGACAACAGGAACTGCAATCACGCCTTCGCGTGAAGAGTTTGCACGGCTTGCACAACTTCACACGGTTGTTCCGGTGTGGACGCAGATCTTGGCCGACCTTGAGACCCCGGTAGCGGCTTTCATCAAGCTAGTCGGCGACGGCGACGGATTTCTTCTCGAGTCAGTCGAGCACGGCGAGCGATGGAGTCGTTATTCCTTCGTTGGCCGAAACCCCCGTGGCACTTTGACATTGCGTAATG
This sequence comes from Actinomycetota bacterium, assembly GCA_041160045.1. Lineage (GTDB taxonomy): Bacteria > Actinomycetota > Acidimicrobiia > Acidimicrobiales > Ilumatobacteraceae > UBA2093. Next base: position 1,105 of record JBEAXB010000158.1, on the reverse strand, counting down.
GCCTGCTCACAGTGACTGGCGATGTTCCAGCAAGCGTTCCTCTCGATCAAGGCATGTTGGCTGCAATGGAAGAACTTCTTCGCATCTACCGTGCACCGCTCTTTCCAGATCTGCCACCTCTGCAAGGTGGTCTGATGGGCCACCTCGGATACGACGTCGTGCGCGAGATCGAGGATCTTCCCAACATTCCTCACGATGACCGTGAACTGCCTGATGCTTCCATCAGCATCATCGGATCACTCGCGGCCTTTGATCATTGGCGCCAACGTGTGTACATGTTGGAGAGTGTTCCTGTTGCCGGGCTCACAGACGAGCAAATCGGAGTCGCCTACGACGATGCTGTTGTGCGTGTGCACAATGCTGTTGCGGATTTGTCGCGTCCATTGCCGTACGTTGCCGTGGAGCCGCCGGTGGCCGGAGAAGATTTACCAACAACACGCTCATCCATGCCTGATGGAAAATATCGTTCGGCTGTCGAGGTCGCAAAGGAATACATTCGCTCAGGCGACATCTTCCAAGTTGTGTTGTCGCAACGTTTCGATATCGATCTGACTGCAGATCCGTTCGATGTATATCGCGTGCTTCGTCAGGTGAATCCGAGTCCGTACATGTATTTCCTGCGGCAACCCGACCTGACAATTGTTGGTGGTTCGCCCGAGCCGATGGTGCAACTGATTAATGGCCGGGTAATTTCGCGTCCGATTGCAGGTACGCGAAAGCGCGGCACCAATGATGAGCATGATCGTCGTCTTGCAGGGGAGCTACGGGAAAATCCGAAGGAAATCGCAGAACACATCATGCTTGTTGATCTTGCACGCAACGATGTTGGTCGAGTTGCTTCCTTTGGGTCCGTCAACATGGATGAGTTGATGACTTTGGAGCGCTATAGCCATGTCATGCATCTCACCTCACAGGTATCTGGCGATCTGAAGCCTGGCCTTGGCCCAATTGATGTTCTGCGCGCAACTCTTCCAGCCGGAACAGTAAGCGGCGCTCCGAAGGTGCGAGCCATGGAAATCATCGACGAACTCGAGCCCGTGAAGCGTGGTCCGTACGCAGGAGTTGTCGGTTATGTCGATTTCTCGGGCAACCTCGATACTGCCAT
>JBEAXB010000157.1:0-3530 GCA_041160045.1 Actinomycetota bacterium | reverse complement strand
CAGCGTTCTCGACATTCCGATGGCACCGCAATTTTGGGAGCCTCCGTACGTACTCGCGAACTACAACGACGACGGAGTTGATTTTCCAGCTCCAGACCTCCCCTCGTGTCGCGACAGCATGGACACATCCGATGCAACGCCAATCGATGATCCCGATTCGATTCGGGCATTTCGTCGTTTGGTTGAACCATGGACAGCACAGTCGAATGGCCATGCAGAGGCCGTCGTCGTTGAAGGCAGTGTGTCTGAGGCTCTTGGCGCTCTTGGTATCTCACACGCGCGCACAGCGCCACTCACGCCACACGAAGCCCTTGAATGGCTCGCGTGGGCGGGGGCAAGTGGAGGTGCACACGGCAAGCGTCGAGGCACAGCGACAGGTCGAAGTGAAGCATGGTGGTTGTTCGCAACATTTGTCGGCCTTGCAGACGAATGGCCGTGCGAATCAGACGAACTTGGCGAGGTCATCAACTCACTTGAGTTCACTGCCTTTACCCATGACAAAGCCCCCACTGTTGGGTGGGGGCTTCATCTAGTAATTGAGGACCCAGAAGAGGGTCTGTCGATTGCGATGACCGCAACCGATTACGAATAATCGCTTAGCGGCCCTTGAGGGCTTCAATGAGCTTTGGAAGAACCTTGTGCACATCGCCAACAATTCCGAGGTCGGCCACTCCGAAGATTGGCGCTTCCTTGTCCTTGTTGATCGCGATGATGTTCTTTGAACCCTTCATACCGACCATGTGCTGTGTTGCACCAGAGATGCCCACTGCGATGTAGATGGTTGGCTTCACAACTTTGCCAGTCTGGCCAACTTGGTACGAGTATGGCACCCAGCCGGCGTCGACGATTGCACGTGATGCACCAGGTGCACCCTTGAGCAATGATGCGAGTTCTTCCACCATGGCGAAACTTGTTGCTTCGCCAAGACCACGACCGCCAGCGACAACAATGTTGGCCTCGTCGAGCTTTGGTCCGGTTGTTTCTTCGACATGCACAGCTGTGACTGTTGCCGAGCCGGTTGCACCAAGATCTGGAACCGCGATGGCAGTGACCGCAGCTGCGGCTCCACCGGCTGATTCTGCCGCGAATGACTTCGGACGGAATGCAGCAAGGTACGGACCTGCACCAGTGAAGGTGGTCTCGACCAATGTGTTGCCACCGAAAATCGGTGTTGTCACTGTGACTCCGTCACCGGAATCAGAAATGTCGATGTTGTTCGTGATGACTGTTTTGTCGATCTTGACCGACAGACGCGACATGACGTCACGGCCTTCGTAGTTCTGAGGGAACATGATGAGGTCGGGTGTTTCGCCGCCGTCAATCACGGACTTCAGTGCTGATGCGATTGCAACGCCAGGAAGATTTGCTCCGTGGCTGATTGCGTACACCTTGGTTGCACCGAATTCACCGAGAGCAGCAGCTGATGCGCCGTCGCCTCCGATAATTGCGGTGACGTTCGACGAAAGCGAACGTGCCTTGGTGAGAAGTTCGAGTGTGGCCGACGTTGGTGCGCCATTGGCGACCTGTGCGAAGACCCAGATGTTGTTCAGTGCCATTGTTGTGCTCCTCTAGTTACTTCGACTCAGATGACCTTCAGGTTCTCGAGGAACCCAACGATCTTGCCGAATGTTTCGCCATCGTCTTCGATGATTTCGCCAGCTTGGCGTGCTTCTGCCTGAGTGACGTTGCTGATCTTTTGACCAGCGCCCGCCCAACCGACTGGCGTAACACCAAGATCGGCTGCAGTGACTTCTTCGACTGGCTTTGACTTTGCAGCCATGATGCCTTTGAACGATGGGTAGCGAGGCTCAACAACACCAGCAGTAACGCTGATGAGTGCTGGCAGTGCGCAGGTGACTTCGTCGTATCCGTTTTCGGTCTGACGATTGACTTTCAGAGTTCCGCCTTCGACGGACACTTTCTTTGCGAACGTGACGGAAGGAAGGCCGAGAAGTTCGGCCATCTGCTCTGGCACTGTTCCGGTGTATCCGTCTGATGACTCTGTTGCACCAATGATGAGATCTGCTCCACCGAGACGCTTGACAGCAGCAGCAAGAATTTTTGCTGTGGTCAGTGCATCGGAACCTTGGAGTGCAGGATCAGAGATGAGAACACCTTTAGCTGCTCCCATGGCGAGCGCTGTACGCAGGCCGGAGGTTTCGCCATTTGGTGCCATCGACACCAAGCTGACCTCTCCGCCGCCAGCGGCATCGACAAGCTGAAGGGCCATCTCGACGCCATAAGCATCGGAATCGTCGAGGATGAGCTTGCCATCTCGCTTCAGGGTGTTGGTTGCCCCGTCAAGCGCACCAGGCGCTGCGGGGTCGGGGATCTGCTTCACACAAACGATCACATTCATGGTTTCTATTGTTACCCAGAGGTAGGCCCATCACCCAACCCGAGCGACCCTCAAAACATGTTTTTCGCGTGACCCTCGTCGCACCCCTGATACCGTGATTCGCCTTGCGCCTCCTCCTCGTTGTGAACTCCTTTGCGTCCTCGGTGACGGCCCGAAATACCGTCGTGGTCCACGAACGCCTGTCCAGGCACCACGATGTGCAGGTCGTCGAGACAAACCGGCGTGGCCATGCCACTCGTTTTGCCCAAGATGCAGCCAGACGAGGCATCGATGTCGTGGTCGCATACGGCGGTGACGGCACCCTGAACGAGGTGGCCACCGGAGTTGCCACCACAGAGACAGCACTCGCAGTTCTGCCGGGCGGATCGACCAATGTGTTTGCTCGCACCCTCGGAATGCCAAATGACGCACTTCAAGCAGTCGACCTCATCGTTGACGCACTCGATCGAAACGACATCTCGCCCATCGGTCTTGGTCGGGCAAATGGCAGATACTTCACCTTCCATACCGGCCTCGGCTTCGATGCCGCAGTCGTGCGCCGAGTCGAACAACGCGCAGCTCTCAAGCGTTACGCAGGTCATCCACTCTTCGTCGTTGCAGCATTGCGCACTTGGGCTTTTGATTACGACAAAAAACACCCGCACTTTTCAGTCGACTTCGGCAACAACGATGTCGTACATGACGGATATTTCTCAATCATCATGAACACGAATCCGTACACGTACCTCGGTACTCGTCCGTTCGACATTGTTCCGTCAACTGGATTGTCCTCGGGATTGTCGGTTGTCACTTTCAAGTCAATGAAGACAACACACATGTTGCGCACGATGGCTGCAGCATTGCGCGGCGGCGGCGTCCCCGAATATCCGTGGCTCGATATCCGCACCGATGTGCAGCATGTTGTTGCGAGCGACTCGCGGGCATTTCCATACCAACTCGACGGCGATTATCTCGGCGAAATTCAAAAAGTTGAATTTGAATTCGTGCCCGAGGCTCTACGCCTCGTGCGATCGCACCCCTAGGTCAGGAATCGGCGCGCACCTTAAGTGCGACATCGGGCAGATTGGTGCAAATGCCATCAATACCCCACTCGATTACTTCAGCCATTCGTGCCGGGTCATCGATGGTCCATGAGTTCACCTGAAGACCATGCGCATGAAACACATCGACG
>JBEAXB010000156.1:0-3553 GCA_041160045.1 Actinomycetota bacterium | reverse complement strand
TCCGAAGAGCGTGCACCGCAAGCGCCAGGTGAGAGCGGTCGATTACTTCACTGGAAGAAAGACAGACCCGCTGATTACTGAGGTGGGGCGATGATGACGGAGCCGTTGTGGCCGCCAAAACCAAAGTTGTTTGAGATGGCAGGTCCTGGCTCCCAATCGCGAGCCGTTCCCGTGACCAAGTCAATCGACATTGCCGGGTCAACTTCAGTTGTTCCCGCTGTGGGCGGAATTTGCTTGTGTTGAATCGACAGAACAACTTGTGCCGCTTCGAGTGCACCGGCTGCACCAAGTGCATGGCCAGTGACGCCTTTACCGCTTGTGACTGGCACGCCGTTGGGGCCGAACACATGGGTCATGGCTGCAGCTTCAGCGGCATCGTTGAGCGGAGTAGATGTTCCGTGCGCATTGACCAACTTGATGTCAGACGCTGAGAGGCCTGCATCGGCAATTGCCAGATTCATGCAAGCGATGGCACCGGTACCACCAGGTGCAGGCGCAGTGATGTGATGGGCATCTGCATTGCTGCCTGCTCCAAGGATTTCTCCGAGGATTGTGGCCCCACGCTTCACTGCAAGGTCGTAACGCTCGAGAATGAATACTGCAGCGCCTTCACCCATCACGAAACCGTCGCGGGTGGAATCGAAGGGCTTCGACGAACCTGTCGAAGACAAAGCTGTCATGTTTCCGAAACCTGCCAAGGACGTGGCAGTAGCTGCACATTCGGAACCACCGGTTGCAACCGCGTCGACCATTCCCCATGAAATGAGGCGAGCGGCATACCCGATTGCATGGGTGCCAGCTGCGCAGGCGGTACAGATGGTTTCATTCGGACCCTGGAGTCCATAACGCATCGATATTGCGGCCCCACTGGCGTTGGCCATCATCATTGGTACGAGGAAAGGGGAGACGCGACGGTCGCCCTTTTCCACTCGTGTAACGACTTGTTCTTCGAGAGTGTGCAGCCCACCGATACCGGTGGCAAAAATGGTGCCGAAACGGGACGGGTCGACGTCGGGGCGTCCCGATTGTTCGAACGCCTCGTGTGCTGCTGCCAACGCCAACTGTTCAACACGGTCGGCTCGTCGCGCATCTTTGGGGCTATCGAAATACGGCTGTGGATCCCAGTCGGTAATTTCCAGAGATCGGGTATTGGTGATACCTGGGCCTGAGAGTCCCTTCCAGTACGCATCTTTTCCGAGCCCACATGGAGCCACGACTCCGAGACCCGTAATTGCTACGCGATGTCCTGCACCTTGCATAGGTTAAATCCGTTTGATTTACAGTTTGCTGACGATGACGTCGAAGGCTTGCCCGACTGTCTTTACCTCAGCGAGGTCATCTTCAGGAACTTCGATTCCGAACTCTTCTTCAAGAGCCATGACCAACTCAACAACGTCGAGTGAGTCTGCATCAAGATCGTCTGCGAAGTTTGCTTCAGGCACAACCTTTGAAGCTTCTACTGAGAGGGTTTCTACGGCGCACTTTACAAAGCGGGCAAATAGTTCTTGGTCCATTGGAGTGTCTCCTTGTTCGGCTTACAGTTTCGCACAGAGAGCCCTCTGTAGACACGCTTTAGTTGGTCTAGTGACCCATGCCCAGGCCACCATCGACAGGAATAACTGCTCCTGTGATGTATGCGGCGTCTGGTCCAGCCAAAAAACACACGACTCCGGCGATTTCATCAGGTGTGGCAACGCGAGAGAGTGGGACGGCTGCGGATAATTCCTTGAGCCTTTCCTCTGACAAGGCGGCAGTCATATCGGTGGCGACAGGACCGGGCGCCACCACGTTGACCGTGATGCTTCGAGAACCCAATTCGCGTGCCAATGATCTGGCGAATCCGACGAGACCGGCCTTTGATGCGGCGTAATTGGCTTGGCCCGCGGAGCCGAGTAATCCGACAACCGATGACATGAGAATGATTCGACCCTTGCGCGCGCGAAGCATGCCCTGTGTAGCGCGTTTGACAACGCGAAAAGCGCCCGTGAGATTTGCATCAAGCACGTCGACAAAATCTGTCTCGCTCATTCTGAGCAACAAGACATCCTTCGTCACTCCCGCATTGGATACGAGAATCTCGACTGGTCCGAATTTTTCTTCAATGGCTGTGAACGCTGCATCGACTTCTTCTGTCTTTGTGACATCACACTTCACACCGAAAAATTCCGGCGGTGGAGGAGTGGAGTTATAAGTGATTGCGACGTGGTCTCCGAGTGCAGCGAATCGTTGAGCACATGCCAAACCGATTCCCTTCGAGCCCCCAGTAATAAGAACAACGCGACTCATTGCGCATTCCATTCAAGAATCGCGCTCGCTGCTGTCATTCCAGCTCCGAAGCCAACGAGAAGGACAAGATCGCCATCCTTTGGACGAACCTGGCCGAAATCTCCGAACAACCCGAGTGGAATCGATGCTGATGATGTGTTGCCGGTTTCGTGTACCACGACCGAGACTTTGTCCATCGGTACTCCGAGGCGATCGCAGGCTGCTGTGATGATTCGGATGTTGGCCTGATGAGGGACAACAACAGACAACTGATCGGCGGTCACGCCTGCTGCTGCCATTGATTTCTGTGCACTGTCGACCATGATGCGCACCGCACGACGAAACACTTCCTTGCCGTCCATGCGAATGAAACCACCAATCTCGGCATACAGAATTTCTTCTGCACTGCCATCAGCGTCGAGGTCCCATCCGAGCAGTTGACCATGTCCAGCAGTTCGTTCGAGAACGGCTGCGCCAGACCCGTCGGCGAAAAGAATTGCAGTGTTTCGATCAGTCCAATCCGTGACGCGAGACAACGTGTCGGTTCCGATGACAAGCACTCTTTCAGCGCCCATGGCAATCAAGCCGTGAGCGTTGATCATTGCGTAGACAAAACCAGAACATGCAGCGTTGACATCGAATGCTCCACAACGCAATCCGAGTGCATTTTGCACGGTGGCTGAAGTGGCTGGGACAGTGCGGTCGGGTGTCGTTGTTGCGAGTACCAGTGCGTCAATGGAATGGGGATCGATACCAGCCATGGCTATTGCCGCGGAACCGCTGATAACACTGAGTTCGGCGGTGGAACCCCCGACGTGACGACGATGAATCCCGGTGCGTTCGCGAATCCATTCGTCGCTTGTTTCCATGGTCTGTTCAAGATCGGCGTTCGAGACGACTTTGTGACCGAGGGATGTGCCCCAGCCGATGAAGCGGGCACCGCGAACGTTCTGTGGAATTTTCGGCATCTGTTCCTCGAGGTGTGTGGTTGTTAGTTGGTGCGTAGCCAAGCGATGGGCTGACGCGCGGTTACGCGCTCACCTTCGACTGCGATGTAACTCTGAACTATTCCGGCAAAGGGCGAACGCACTTCGTGATCGCCGACATGACCAATCAAATGACCAACAGTGATGCTCATGCCGCTCTGAACCGTGCCAATGGGGGTGAAGACTCCCGCAGCTGGGCTCACAACCAGCCGCTCGATGGCGAAAAGATGCTCACCTTCGTGCTGACCAGCCGCCAACGGCGCAGATGCATCGACCCATTCGATGAGTTTGTCGAGCTCGTC
>JBEAXB010000155.1:0-4417 GCA_041160045.1 Actinomycetota bacterium | reverse complement strand
GTGCCGTCGAGACGACCCTTCATTGACTCGAGTACGAGGCTGGTTGCGCGAGCGGCACCGGTGCTTGTTGGCGTGATGTTGATTGCAGCACCGCGTGCACGACGCAGGTCGCTGTGAGGACCATCCACCAATGATTGGTCTCCTGTATAGGCATGAACGGTTGTCATCAGACCCTGTTCAACACCGAAGGCATCATCGAGAACCTTCACCATTGGAACGAAACAGTTGGTGGTGCAACTTGCATTTGAAATCACCTTGTGGTTCTTCGGGTCGAAGTCCTTGTGGTTGACGCCGTACACAAATGTTGCATCGGCCCCATTGGAAGGTGCAGAGACAATGACGAGAGGTGCTCCGCCTTTTCGATCACGAGGTCGACTCCGAGCTCGCCCCATGGCAATGCTTTCGGGTCACGCTCTGTGAGAACGCGCAATACTTTCCCGTCGACGCTGATGCCGCCGTCAACTGGCTTGATGTCGTATGGAAGGACACCGAGTACCGAGTCATACTTCAGCAAATGAGCCATCGTCTTGAGTGAACCAAGGTCGTTGACGGCCACAATCTCGATGTCTTCATTTCTTTGCGCAATCGCGCGAAAGAAGTTACGTCCGATACGGCCAAATCCGTTGATGCCAACTCGTACAGTCACGATGAGGTCCTTCCATAGGGGTTACACACGGTGCGCCGACAGCGCTTATTTCCGCATCGTTAGCCTAGTTCGGCACCCGCCCACGCCAAGGAATAACCCTTGGGGCAACGCCTACAGGTGGATATCTCGGTGAGATACCCGTAACTGGAACCCCAGAGCCGAGATGCGCTTGCCCAATTCCTCGCTGATGGCCACGGAGCGGTGCCGTCCGCCCGTGCACCCGATTCCGATGGTGAGGTAGCTGCGGCCTTCAGATACGTAGGCCGGAAGGATCAACTCAAACAAGGCCACGGTTTTGTCGAGGAAGTCGACGGTGAGGTCGGTTCCAAGAACGAAGTTCTTGACCGGGGCATCTAATCCGCTCATTGGACGTAATTCATCGTCCCAATGAGGGTTCGGAAGGAAACGAACATCGAGGACCATATCCACATCGATGGGCACACCGTGCTTGAAGCCAAACGACATCACCGACACCTGAAGCGAATCATTCAGATTCTCAGCTCCGAAGAGGCTGGACAGTTGACTCTTCAACTGATGCACGGTGAGCCCAGTTGTATCAATGACCAAATCGGCAGCAGCTTTGACCTCGCCGATAGAAGCGCGCTCGCGCTCGATGACATCTTCAAGACCCATCGTGCCGTCGCTGAGAGGATGACGACGTCTGGTCGCCTCGTACCGACGAACCAGTTCGCGTGTCGATGCTTCTAGAAAGACAATTCGGACTCGATGACCCTGCAGACGCAGAGTATCGATGGCTCCGAGGATGCCCGCCTGTTGGCGAGCATTACCCACGACGAGGCACAGTTTGCTGATTTCGCCACCAGCTTCGCCCGACAATTCGACAACCTTGTCAATCAGAACGACAGGAAGATTGTCGACCACGAACCAACCCATGTCTTCAAGGTTGTCTGCCGCCTGCGATCTGCCGCCCCCTGATAATCCCGTCACCACGAGAATGTCTGTCATGGTTCGAGGTTATCTCTTTCGATCTATCGCTTCACTGAACGGAGGTACAACAATCTTGGAACTGTGTGAGCGAGGGCGTATTCAGGAGCACGGTCGAGAAAGCCCTGTGGAGGGGATGGTTCGGCCATTCGTTCGATCATCAAACCATTGCTAATCAGTGCATTGATATACCGATTCAATGGACGGTGGATGAATCGGATGTACACATTTAGTTCGACTTCTTCAACCGACTCAGCCTCGACGAGGTACGGCCCGATGCGCCAGTACTGCTCTGGTGGGTCGATGATGTGGTCGTCAATCCAGCCACTCCCTGGTGTTTGCAGAAGTGGGTGATTCAGAAAAAAACTGAATTGTCCGCCAGGCCGCAACACGCGGGCGACCTCTGCAACTGCGGCATCCATTTCGTCGATATGTTCGAACACAAGGCACGCGATGACCGCATCCATCGAACCGTCTTCGGCTGGCAATTTGGTTGCTCCACCCAGCACATATGTTGGTCCCCCGCCACGTTCATTAGCGATGTCAATGTGCAATTGAGTCGGGTCAACGCCGAGAACAGTTGATCCCTGCTGAGCTAGGGCACGTGCAATCTGCCCATCGCCACAACCGACATCGAGAATGTTTGTGAAACCAGCAAGTTCCTCGACCGCCATCGGAATGATTTGCTCTTCGTACTCCGGATCAACTCCGTTGGTAAAACCATCGATCCACCATTGCGCGTGTTCATCCCATAAGCCGTTGTCAGTCATTGCTCCACCTTAGGACTCGACGTGGAAGCGAGCATAAATAGCTTCAGCTACTGTGCGAGGAAGCCAGGTGTAGACCTGCAAATCATCGAGTGATGCCTTTTTGACTGCGTTCACGCCACCCATTTCTTTTACCAACCGTTTTGCGCGTGCCTCTCCGAGCCCAGCAATTCCCTCGAGGGAAGAAGACACCATTCGTTTGCCACGCAGTTCGCGATGGAAGGTGTTTGCAAAGCGATGTGCTTCGTCACGAATTCTCTGAAGCATGAACAATGCTTCGCTTCCCCTCGGAACAAGGACAGGCGATGAACGACCAGGGATGTACACCTCTTCAAATTTCTTGGCGAGAGATGCAACAGGTATCTCATCTGTCAGACCCAACTCTTCGAGAACTTGGACTGCAACGCCTAACTGTCCTTTACCACCATCGACAAGAAGCAATTGCGGTGGATACGAGAAGCGGCCAGGTTTTTCTCCCTTGTCAGCAATGGGCTGGTCACGCTCAAACACATACGCAGACAAACGCCGAGTCAACACCTCGCGCATCGCTGCGTAATCATCGTTGCCGGGAACGTCTTTTACTTTGAATCTTTTGTACTCACGCTTATTAGGTAATCCGTCTTCAAGCACAACCATCGAACCCACGTAGTCAGTGCCTTGAAGATGGGCCATGTCGTAGCACTCGATACGCAATGGTGCCTCGGGCAATGAGAGCAGATCTTGAATCTCTGCCAAGGCGCGACTGCGGGCATTGTGATCGGATGCACGACGCAAGCGATGACGGGCGAACTCTTCCCGAGCATTGATCGTGACCGTTTCATGTAACTCGCGCTTGTCTCCGCGTTGTGGGACACGAATCTGCACTGAAGATCCGCGAAGGTGCGCTAGCCATTCTGAGTACGTGGCCGCATCGTCTGGTTGTACCGGCACCAGGACCTGTGAAGGAATTCCGAGTGGAGGCTCATCGCCATAAAGTTCTTCAAGGATTCGATCAACAAGGCCGCCGGGAGTTAAATCCTCCACCTTGTCGAGGATGAACCCCTTACGACCAACTACTCGGCCTTTTCGTACATAGAAAACCTGCACGGCAGCTTCGAGATCATCATCGACAAGACCGATGATGTCGAGATCTTCGTCTCGCTCTCCCACCATCTGTTGTTTCTCGATTGCTCGCTGCACTCCGGCGAGGCGATCGCGCAATCGCGCAGCTTTTTCGTATTCCATCTCTTTCGAGGCTGCTTGCATCTCGCTCTGGAGTTGATCAACGACTGCATCGGTCTCGCCTTCGAGAAACGAGCAAAACTGTTTTACATATTCCGCGTAGACCTCATTCGTGACCGCACCGACACAAGGCCCCGAGCACTTTTCGATATGAAACAACAAGCATGGACGCCCCAACTTGTGATGTTGATTGAATTTGCCCTGGCTACATGTGCGTACAGGAAATGTGCGCAGCAAGAGATCCAGTCGCGAATCGCCCAAGCATGCGGAAAGGGTCCGAAATATTTGGTCCCTTTCCTCTTCGTACCACGCATCACTACTGCACGTGGGTATTCCTCATCCAGTGTTACGGCAAGAAACGGATAACTCTTGTCGTCACGAAGACGTACGTTGAATCGGGGGCGGTGTTGTTTGATGAGCGAGTACTCGAGAATGAGTGCTTCCACTTCATTGCGTACTTCGATCCATTCGACACTTGTCGCTGCAGTCACCATGGAAGCGGTGCGCGGATGCAGTTGTGTTACATCCTGAAAATAGTTTGAGACGCGATTTCGTAAGTTTGCAGCCTTGCCCACATAGATGACACGACCATGTTCATCCTTGAACTGATACGAACCAGGACTAGTCGGAATTGATCCGGCAGGAGGTCTGGGGACGGTCATTTCTACTTCTTGACAGCGACTGAACGCTTCGCGGGCGCTTTCTTTGCTGCAGTCTTTTTCGCAACTGCCTTCTTGGCCGCAGGCGCCTTTGGAGCCACGGACTTCGCAAACTTCTTCGCGACAGGCTTGACAACTTTTGCAGTCGGCATTGCCTTCTGAGGAAGCCCAAGCATTGG
>JBEAXB010000154.1:0-3578 GCA_041160045.1 Actinomycetota bacterium | reverse complement strand
GGCGAGGGTCATGGATGCAGGAGGATTCCCCATCAGGTGAATCTCTCCATCAGTGAGACGAAGCCATCCTCCCGCAGGTTCTTCGGTCACCGCTGATTCCTCGAGTGCGTCGGCTGCATCGAAGCCAGACTGAATGCGCCAACGAAGGAGCGGTGGCGTGATCACCGTTGTGAGAAGAACAACAAGCAAAACCACTGCATAGAGGTCGGCGTCAAACACCCCGACAGCAACGCCGATGGATGCAAAAATCAATCCGACTTCACCACGCGGGATCATTCCGATGCCAATCAGAATCTTGTCGGTATTCGTGCCGCGTGCTCCGAGTGCCGCGATGACCTTGCCCCCGATGGCAATCACTGTCAGAACGAAGGCAATGAGCAAGACATTGGCGGAGAAGAATTTTGTGACATCGGTGTCGATACCAATCTGCAGGAAGAACACCGGGATAAAAATGCTGCCGAGCGCTTTGAAATCACGAGCGATGCGATCGTGCTGTGGTGTGCGCGACAGCGCGGTGCCAGCGATGAATGCACCAATGATCGGAGCCAATTGTGCTCCGCTTGCCGCGGCTGAAAACCCAAATGTGATTCCGGCTGCAAGTACGCCAATGGTGGCGGGGGACATTGCGTGAACACCGACCCAGGCAAAAATCTTCGGAACCACGAAGATGCCAATTCCGCCAGCAATTGTGAGGAACCCAACTGCAAGGCCGATGGTTGATGCAAGACCGGCAAGATCGATGGAGCCCTGTTGAACGATGCGCGTGACGACGGTCAGGATGATGAGCCCAAAGACATCGTCGGCAACAGCCGCGCCAAGGACAATTCGGGCTTCGGTTGAGGAGAGCGCTTTCAGATCTCCAAAGACTCGGGCAGTGATGCCAACACTCGTTGCGGCAAGTGCTGCACCGAGAAAGAGCGATGCATTGAGTGATTCGCCCAAAATCGATCCGGCGAGAACGCCGGACGACATGGGGACCACGACTCCGATGATTGCCACGAGCATGGAGGCCTTGCCGACGCGGCGTAGTTCGGTGAGATCCATCTCAAGGCCAACCTCGGCCAAAAGGATGATGACGCCGATTTCGGCAAGAACACGCATGGCATCGCTCGGGTCGATGAGCCCGAGCATGGAAGGCCCGATGACGATGCCGGCGATGATTTCGCCGAGCACTGCTGGAACCTTGATGCGCTCGAACAGTTCGGCAGCCAATTTGGCAACAATCAGGATGACTGCCAAGTCGGTAAAAATTGCTCCAAAGTCAATGGCGCCTGACGAGGCGAGCAGCGAATGGAACATCAGGAAAGTTCTATCTGATTATCCATCAGAGTGGTCGCCTCGGCATGGGAACCCAAAGCCAGCATCCACCCTCGCCGGCGTACCGTAATAATGGAGTCGGCGCCCAGAATGCGACGCAGGACCACGATGGACGCGTCGGCCCGGCGCATGGACACACTGTCGAGACCTGCACGCCGCACGATGGTCTCGCGGCCAACGATGCGATCGGGCGATTCGACCAGGACCCGAAGAACCGCAAGGTCGGTCTGGGACAGGCTGGTATCGCCGGGCATGTCAGAGGTCGCTTTTGTCACGAATATCAGGGTACGAACCCTATTTTTCGTGGATGTCAGGTGGCTGTGAACGGTGTGTGAACGGACACATGGGCACAATGGGTGGAATTGGCCATTGATACGACAGAATTACCAACCATGGAACTCACCTACGCCCCCGAAGACGAACTATTCCGCGCCGAGATTCGCACATGGCTCCAGGAGAATCTGCCTAAGGGCTGGTTCGACAAGGGCTTTGAGATGAGCAACGACGCACGCAAAGCATTCAATGAAGAATGGCCGAACAAGTTGTTCGAAGGCGGTTGGATCTGCGCTACATGGCCAACCGAATACGGCGGCAAGGGTCTCAGCACCATGCAAGGCGTTGTGTTGTCCGAGGAATTCGCAAATGCAAAAGCACCGATGCGTGCCGACTTCTTTGGTGACACTCTCGTTGGCCCAACACTGTTGCAGTGGGGTACCGAAGAGCAGAAGAAAGAATTCTTGCCACAAATCTTGAATGGCAAGATGCGTTGGTGTCAGGGTTTCTCAGAGCCGAACTCAGGTTCAGACCTTGCAAGCTTGAAGACCACAGCAGTTCTCGACGGTGACGAGTGGATCATCAACGGACAAAAGGTGTGGACCACACAAGGTCACCACGCCGACTATTGCTTCCTTCTCACTCGTACAGATCCTGATGCTCCAAAGCACAAGGGCATCTCGTACCTGCTCGTGCCAATGAAGCAACCAGGTGTTGAAGTGCGCGGCATTGTTCAGCCAGACGGCACCGCCGAATTCTGCGAAGTGTTCTTCGACAACGCACGTTGCCCGAAGGACAACGTTGTGGGCGGAGTCAACAACGGTTGGATTGTCACCAACTCAACGCTTGCGTTCGAGCGCGGCATGAGTGCCACCACCGGTTACCGCAGATTCGAAGCTGAATACAAGGCCATGGTGCGCGGCGCGCAGGAAAACGGAAAGATCAACGATCCAGAGATTCGTCAGCGCCTCACCAAGTACTACACCAAGTATCAGATCCTTCGCATCAACGGTTTGCGTTCGCTTTCCACCACCTTGATGAACAAGAAAGACCCGAGCATGGCGGCACTTGGTGCAACCAACAAAATGTTCTGGACCGAAATGCACAAGGAAGCAATGGAGCTCGCGCTCGACATCTGCGGTGCAAACGCAATGCTTGTTGATTACGGAATGGGTGATGGCAACTGGCCAGGCACGGCACGCGAGAAGCGTCGTCCGAGCTACCCAGTGAGCGGCATGATGTCAGCATTCTTCTTCTCTCGCTCTGAAACCATTTGGGGTGGCACAAGCCAGATTCAGCGCAACATCGTGGGCGAGCGAGTGCTCGGTCTTCCAAAAGAGCCAAGCACCAAATAGTCCGCTGTGATTGCCGAACGGCAGTTTTTTACGGGTTCGTTCACCGCACCATTTGGAGTGTTGAATGTCGTGGCATCAGATCTTGGTGTTCGCTATGTCATGTTCGAAAACGATGCGCATCCAAAGCCGCTCGACGCGTTGAATCTTCATCACAATGATTCGCACGATGTCGTGCGTGAGGTGTTGTCGCAGTTGAACGAGTATTTCTCCGGCAAGCGTCGCGAGTTTGATCTGCCACTTGATTTGCACGGAACCGATTTTCAGGTTGCTGCGTGGAAATCATTGGCAGGGATTCCCTTTGGTCGCACATGGTCATACGGCGAGCAAGCCGCATCCATTGGTCGGCCAACTGCTGTTCGAGCCATCGGCGGCGCCAATGGTCGCAATCCGATTGCGGTTGTCCTGCCGTGTCATCGTGTGATCGGAGCCAATGGAACACTCACCGGTTTTGGTGGCGGTATCGAGGTGAAGAAATGGCTCCTGAATCACGAAAAATCAGTCATCGCAAACAATCCCAAGTAGTCGTGCAAGGATTATCCGCGTGAGCACTGTTTCAACGATCCTTGGCCTTCTTCTGATTGCGGCTTGTGCCGGCTCGGCGTTGATGGATTTCCGCAAGCCTGCATCTTTGGT
>JBEAXB010000023.1:0-9810 GCA_041160045.1 Actinomycetota bacterium | reverse complement strand
GCGGCGAACAACGCGGTTAATGCTCCGACAGTGGCGATGACATCTCCGGCCCATGGGTACGACGCATGAAGAACAGGAGCCATACGTGTCAGAAGGAACACACCAGAGGTCACCATGGTCGCTGCGTGAATGAGTGCCGATACAGGAGTTGGCCCTTCCATTGCATCTGGCAACCAGAGATAGAGCGGCAACTGAGCACTCTTGCCACATGCACCGACAAACAACATCAGTGCGATGCCGGTTGCTGTGACGGCAGCAAGTCCACCATTTTCTGCGGCGTGATTGATGCCCGAGTAGGACAATGTTCCGACCGCTGAGAACGCAAGGAACATGGCGACCATCATTCCCCAGTCGCCAACACGGTTCGTGACGAATGCCTTTTTTCCGGCTGTAGCGGCAGAGTCACGCGTGTGCCAGAAAGAAATCAGGAAGTATGAGCATGCTCCCACGCCTTCCCAACCAAGGAAAGTGACGAGCAGGTTTTCGCCGAGCACCAGCATCAGCATGGAAAAGACAAACAAGTTGAGATACATGAAGAACTTCGGGAACTTCGGATCGCCATGCATGTAGCCGATGGAATACAAATGAATGAGCGTGCCGATTCCGGTGATGAACAATGCCATCGTGATGCTCAGCGGATCGGCAAGGAGTGCCATGTCGATCTGCAGCGACCCGACCGGCAACCAAGAGAACAGGGTGAACACATGCTCGCGTTCTTCGGACGTGCGCGACAAAAGATCAAAGAAGATGCCAACAACTACAACAAACGACGATGCCGTCATCACCGTTGCAACAATGCCAGCTAGTGGTTCACCAAAACGACGACCAAGCAGAAAGATAAGAAGGAAACCTGTCAGAGGAAGGGCAGGGACCAGCCAGATGAGATTCAACATGGTGTTAACCCTTCAGTTCCGACATGTCGTCGACAGTGACGGTGGTGCGGCGTCGCATGATTGAGACAATGATTCCGAGACCGACCACAACTTCGGCGGCGGCAACAACGAGGACAAAGAACACGGCGACTTGCCCATCAATGTCGACAATCCGACTTGAGAGGGCAACGAAGGACAGGTTGACCGCATTGAGCATGAGTTCGATGCACATGAACATGACGAGCGGGTTGCGGCGAACCATGACGCCCATGGTTCCGATGCCGAAAAGCACGGCGGAAAGAATGAGATACCAGGTCTCGGTGGGTTGGATGACAGACAACATCGCGGTCACTCCCCTGTTCCGACGGACTTGGATCGGCGCGCCATGATGACGGTTCCGATCACTGCAACAAGCAAAAGAATCGATGTGAGTTCAAAGGCAAAAACATGATCGCTGAAAATGGAGCGAGCAAGTTGGCGGATATTCGCATCCGGATTATCGACTGTTGTGGCATTGAGACCACGGCCAGCGGGGGCGATGCCTTCGCGAGACGTGACAATTGCTGCCACCACGATTGCCGTGAGTCCTCCTCCGACAATCAGAGCGAGTGGACGTTGAGCAGTAATCGGTTCAATCGACAAGTCCTCAGACCGATCGACACCGAGGAGCATGATGACAAACAGAAAGAGAACGACGATTGCGCCTGCATAGACAATGACCTGCACGGCCGCGAGGAAGTGCGCATTGTGTGAAACAAACATGACTGCGATTCCGAACAGGGTGAGAACAAGGCTCATTGCCGCATGCACAGGATTAGACCTGGTGACTACACCGAGTGCACCGCCAAGAACCATTGCTGCAGCAACGACGAAAACGAAGAGTTCCATTACTGATCCGCCTCGGAGCTGTCACGCTCGGTTTGGTTTGGTTCGGGTGCACGCACGCCGTATCCAAGTTCTCCACTCCACGACACAACACCTTCAAAATCTGCAGCGCCAGCGGCAGATGCTGTGGTTGACCATTGTCTCCGACAAGAAGTTCGGACTTCGTGTAAATCGCATCCTTGCGATTCGTGAACGAGAATTCGAACAACTTTGTCTCGGTGATTGCTTCGGTAGGGCACGCCTCGACGCACAGATCACAATGGATGCAACGGAGATAGTTGATCTCGTACACGAATCCGAAACGCTCACCAGGTGAGGTTGGGCTGTCTGGATCATTGTCTGCGCCACGCACGTAGATGCACTTGGCAGGGCATACCCCTGCGCAGAGTTCGCAACCGATGCACTTTTCCATTCCGTCTTCGTACCGATTGAGTACGTGACGGCCATGCATGCGCTCTGGCTTGTCGATCTTTTCGTCTTTGCTGTCGTTGTTCTTGCGACGGAACACACGACCACCTGAATACTCAGTCGTGACCTTGTTGCGTGCACCATGCTGACGCATTGTGACGAGGAATCCTCCGAAGTAGCCCATTAGAAGCTCGCTCCATCTTTCTCACGGTTTGCCCGACTGACATGTTGCGCTGCCTGCAACAGGCCGTATCCGGCAATCAAAACAAGTGCGGTGACGATTGTGACAACCATCTGGTCCCAGCCTGCATCGCGACCGACGCGCTGGGCTGCAAGCAACATGAACCAACCGAGTGAAGCCGGAATCAGGATCTTCCATCCGAGGTCCATCAGTTGGTCGTATCGGAAGCGAGGCAATGTCGCACGGAACCATACGTAGATGTACAGGAACACAAGGACCTTCAGCAACAACCAGACGGTTCCTTCAATTGCGTTCGGCAACAGCGGAATATCTGCAGTGAAGTCGCCGATGGAAATCGGTTGAGGTCCACCAAAGAAGAGAGTGACGATGAGGGCCGACATCGTGACGGTGTTCATGAATTCAGCAAGGAAGAACAAAGCGAAGCGAATCGATGAATATTCGGTATTGAAACCACCGACAAGTTCCTGTTCAGCTTCCACCAAGTCGAATGGCGGTCGGTTGAGTTCGGCTGTCGCTGCAATCATGAAAATAAAGAACGGCACGAAGCCGGTAGCGATGATGTTCCAATTGCCGACTGACGACTGCAAGTTGACAATGCCTGCCGTTGACAAGGTGCCCGAGACCAGTAAGACAGCACCGAGAGAAAGACCAAGAGCAGCTTCGTACGACACCATTTGCGCCGATGCACGAACGGCACCAAGAAGTGGATACTTCGAACCACTTGACCAACCAGCAAGCATGATTCCGTATACAGCAATCGACGAGATTGCCAGCGCAAACAACACACCGACTGGAGGGTCGGCTAATTGCAAACGAGTCTGATGTCCAAAGAGAGTGACGAGACCACCCTTACCATCACGAAAGTCGCCACCAAGAGGAATGATGGAAAACGCAAGGAACGCGGGAACCAATGCAAGGTACGGCGCGAGCCTGAACACGAACTTGTCTGCTCGCTCTGGCAACAAGTCTTCCTTGAAGAACAACTTGATTCCGTCGGCAAGTGTCTGGAGTATTCCCCACGGACCAGCCTTGTTTGGGCCAACGCGGTTCTGCATTCCGGCAATCACTTTTCGCTCGAACCACACCATCAACATGGTGGCAACGAGACCAACAACAAAAACAAGCAATACTTTGACAAGGACAATGATCAGAGGAGTCCACAAAAGACCCTTCTCGAGCATTGGATCAAGGGCAATTAACGAGGAAATCACATCGACTCGATTCGGACATCGTTGACCGACTCGCCATGACGAATAAGTTCGCGAACATCGGCACCAACCTGGTTGAAAGGAATGACTGCGGTACCACGAGGAACAGAATCTGATGCCCGCACAGGAAGAACGAGCGAACTGTGCGAGTTCGACACACGTACATTTGCGCCTTCGGCTGCTCCGACACGATCGAGATCAAGTGAATGAATAATCACGTGAGAAGTTCCTGCCAGATTCTCGAGAGAAGGACTGGTCAGTGTTCCGATTGCACGGTCGTACAACTTGCGACCAACGTCGAGTCTGAACTCATAGGAATTTCGTGGCGCCACACCGGGTGCAATAGAGGTTGACTCTGCAGGGATCGCAACCGACACGACAACTCCGTCGCGCCTGATGGCAACCGAGGTCGTGGTGCTTCCGTAACCGACAACATTCTTTGCCATGTGCTTTTGCACATCTGCAAGAGTTGCGATTCCGGTGTCGTGACCCAGAGTGGAGAGCAGTTCAGCCGCGATCATCCAGTCGGCACGCGAGGTGCCGCGTGGTGTGATCTTTTGCGCAACAGACGTGACTCGTCCTTCGAGGTTCATCGTGGTGCCGTCTTTTTCGCCATACGCAGCAGCCGGCAACACGATGTCGGCATGAGCAGCACTTGGCGACAGGAAGGTATCGACAGCGACGACAAACTTTGCACCGGCAATTCCGCGTCGAGCAAGATCTGCGTCTGCAACATCGCTGAGTGGGTCTGCACCAAGAAGAATCAGGCACTCGACACGACCGTTGGCAGATGCTTCAAGAATTGCCGCAGTATCAAGACCATTGCGTGGTGCAAGTCCGAGTGTCATGGCACCACGAACATTTCCGCGACGAAGAACGGGAAGGACGGTGGACGACGGAGCAATTTTCATTGCAGCGTCGACTGCGGCCATTGTGAAAGATGCTGACTCCGCAAGATTTGCGCGTCCGGCAACGATTGTGACGGGACCAGATGCAAGTTGCGCAGCAATCTCTGCATCTGCACCAAGTGCAGCAATGCTTGCAGCCGATGTGCCTGGTTCGGAACGTACAGAGCGCCACGCATGCTTGGTGAGTCCTGTTTCGTGCGAAGAGATTTCGATGATCCGAATGCGCTTTTTCTGCACTGCGTCTCGAAGACGCAGATACATGACTGGCATTTCTTCCTTGAAATCAGGTGCGATGAGAATCACCGTTCCCGAAGCACATGTCGAGTCAATGGTTGCCTGTGGGTAGGAAAAAATCGAAGCTGGCAAGCCGTCATCGAGTTGCGCATCGCGCATCGTGATGCCAGCGGCATCAGCCAGAGTCGCCCACATGTAGGCATCTTCGTTGGTGCCACGAGCACCGCCGATGATTGCAACTGAGCCAGGGCTTGCAAGACGAATGGTGCGAGCGACGGTTTCCATTGCTTCGGACCAGGTGGTTGCCGAGAACGAGTCGCCAGATTTCACCTGCGGAGTAATGAGACGATCTTCGGAGTTCGTCGACTGGAAGTTGAAGCGACCGCGATCACACAACCAACCCCAGTTGACAGGGTCACTGTCGACACCTTGGTATCGAAGAAGTTCATCACGACTTGACTGCACGACGGTGCGGCAACCAACGGAGCACGTTGTGCACGTGCTTTCGCGTTGTTCAAGATCCCACGGGCGAGCCTTGAAGCGGTACGGCTGTGCGGTGAGTGCACCGACGGGACAAATCTGCACGGTGTTGCCAGAGAAGTACGAAGCAAATGGCTCGTCTGGAAATGTCATCACCTGGGTGTTGTTTCCGCGTTGCGTGAAACTGATGAGTGGATCGCCTGCTACTTCATCAGCAAAACGTGTGCAACGATCGCACAGAATGCACCGTTCGCGGTCGAGGAACACAAGCTCACTGATCGGAATCGGCTTTTCGTAGTGGCGCTTTTCTTCGACGAAGCGACTCTCGCCTGCTCCGTGGCTGAATGCCTGATCCTGCAATGGGCATTCGCCGCCCTTGTCACAGACCGGACAATCAAGTGGATGGTTAGCGAGCAACAATTCGATCATGCCCTCTTGAGCACGCTTGACTTGCGGTGTATCCGTACGCACGACTTGTCCGTCGGCAACGGGAGTCATGCAACTGACCACCATCATTGGTCCGCGAGGACCTTCAACTTCCACCATGCACTGGCGGCACATGCCGACAGAACTCATGCGCGGGTGATAGCAAAAACGTGGAATGTATTCGTCGACGCGATCGGCGGCAGCGATGATGAATTCACCCTTGCGAGCAGCCACAGTGCGGCCATTGATCGTGATGGAGACTGCATTCGGATCCACGGGAGGTGTATCTTGCGCGTCGGTCGTGCCGGGATCGATTGTTGTCATTGCCCCACCGCCGTTACTGGAATGCGATTGCGCTTCGTGACGCGCGCGTCGAATTCGCTGCGAAACAATGTGAGTGCTGAATGCACCGGCGCATAGGCAGAAGGTCCGACGAAACAAATTGTGTTCATGCGATACGGGAATGGAACTGCAGCAATGCCGAGTTTTTCATTTGATGCATGAGGAAAAGAACCAGGGCAAATTGATTCGCCCACTTCGAATATTTGTTCGAGATCCGCATCTGTTCCCTTGCCGTCGACAACGCGTGACAAAATTCGCTCGAGCCATGTGCCGCCTTCGCGACATGGGGTGCACTTGCCGCACGATTCGTGGGCATAGAAACGGGTGAGTGTCAGTGCTGCACGGGGAATATCCGTGGTGGAATCCATCACCATGATTGCGCCTGAACCGAGCATCGAACCTGCTGGGCCGACTTGGCTTGCTTCGAAGGGAAGGTCTAACTGATCTGCTGTGAACCAAGGTGCCGAACCGCCACCAGGAACAAAAGCCTTTAGTTCGTTACCATCGCGAATTCCTTTGCAGAACTCATCTCCGTAGAGAAGGTCGCGGAATGTTGTGGTGCCATTGATGATTTCGTACACACCAGGACGATTGACATGACCAGACACAGCGACCATGCGTGTGCCAGGTGACGTTGCTGTTCCGATTGCCGTGTAGGCAGCGGCGCCATTGTTCATCAGCCACGGAAGGTTGGCGAGAGTCTCAACATTGTTCACGATTGTGGGCTGACCATAAAGGCCAACGGCTGCCGGGAAATACGGTGGCTTCAAACGCGGCATTCCGCGATTGCCTTCGAGGCTCTCGATGAGCGCTGTTTCCTCGCCAACAACGTATGCGCCAGCACCCCAATGCAACACGATGTCGAGCGAGAAGCGCGAGCCAAGAATGTTCTTGCCCACGTAACCCGCTGCATATGCCTCATTCAGTGCTGCAGCAATGCGTTCTTGCGCAAGTGCCATTTCGCCACGGACATAGAGGAAACATTGGGATAATCCGGCGGCGTATGACGCAATCAGACAACCTTCGATGAGTTGATGCGGATCGCGCTCCATCAGTAAACGGTCCTTGTAGGTACCTGGTTCACTTTCGTCTCCGTTGACGACGAGATAACGCGGCCATACACCTTGCGGGGTGAGGCCCCATTTGTTGCCAGCGGGGAAACCGGCGCCACCGCGTCCGAGAACAGTTGCGGTTCGAACTTCTTCGTGCACTTCAGTTGATGGGCGCGACAGCGCAGCACGCAGACCCTTGTAACCATCGGTCGCTAAGTAGCGCTCGAGCGTGTATGAATCTTCGTATTGAAATCGTGAAGTGACAATACGAGGACGGTCGCCTTCGTAAAAGCCAGGAGCGTGTTGCCATGTACCGCCGGTCATAGTGCGGCCTTTCCGTCGAGCCATTCAGGATTTTGTGTGACGGACTCTGGAGGCACTGCCCCCACGCCGCGATCAACGGGAATGTGTTGACGAACAACAGCCACTGTTCCGTGCGCAGGAATCTCTTCGGTCAATTTTCCTGCAGTGAGGTCGTCGATGAGAGAGTCGAGATCTTGTGTGGTCATGCGGTAGCGATACCGATAGTTGACCTGCAAACATGGAGCTTCGGTGCAGGCAGCCTGACATTCGGCTCGCTCAAGTGTGATGAGACCATCATCGGTTGTTGACCCCATCTTGATTCCGAGACGACCCTCGGCATGATGCATGAGTTCTTCAGCGCCGAGCAATGCACACGACATGGTTCCGCAGATGTTGAGGAGGTACTTGCCCACTGGTTCGAACTTGAACATTTCGTAGAACGAGGCAGTGCCGAATACTTCGGCTGAGGTTGCACCAACAAGATCGCCGATGTGTGCCATCGCGTCATTTGTGACATAACCATCTTGTTCTTGCGCGAGGTGCAGCAAAGGAATGGTTGCCGAACGTGGCTTTGGATAACGACCAATGATTTCTTTTGCAAGACGGACATTGTCTTCGGTAAGTCGCGACATCAGCGATCAACCTCCCCCAGCACAGGATCAACGGATGAAATCACAGCAACCGCATCTGCAACAAGACCACCACGCATCATGTGCGGCATGGTTTGAATGTTGACGAATGAAGGAGCACGAACATGCATGCGATACGGATTGGATGAACCATCGCTCACGATGTAGCAACCAATTTCACCACGTGGGCTTTCGATGGCTACATACACTTCGCCTTCGGGCACTTTGAAACCTTCGGTGAAGATCTTGAAGTGGTGAATGAGTGCTTCCATCGACTCGTCGATGCGGGCCCGTGGTGGTGGCGTGACTTTTTTGTTCTGGATGCGATAGTCACCAGATGGCATGTTTTCGAGTACTTGGTACACGATGCGCATTGATTCGCGGATCTCGTTGAAGCGAATGGAGTAACGGTCGTATGCATCGCCGTATTCGCCGACAACAACATCGAATTCCATTTTGTCGTAATGCAAGTACGGCATGTCACGACGAAGGTCCCAAGGCACACCCGTTGACCGCAGAATCGGACCGGTCGCTCCGAGTGCAATTGCTTCCTGTGCGGTGATCACACCGACACCTTGCAGACGCTCACGCCAAATCGGCTGGCCAGTCATCAAGATGTCGTATTCATCAAGACGCGAGGGCAGGCTTTCGAGAATTTCAAGAACGTCATCGCGCCAGCCCGCAGGAAGGTCGGCAGCAAGTCCGCCGGGGCGAATGAAGTTGTGGTTCATGCGGAGTCCGGTGACTTTTTGGAAGAAGCGGAGAACTTCTTCACGTTCACGCCATCCGTACAACATCATTGAAACGGCACCGATGTCCATGCCATTGGTGGCAAGGAACAACAGGTGGCTGCTCATTCGATTGAGTTCGGACAACAACATGCGCATCCATACGGCGCGTTCCGGAATGTCGCCGTCGATACCGAGGAGTTTTTCCACGGCCATGGAAAACACAAGTTCATTGTTGAGTGGCGACAAGTAATCCATGCGGGTGACATTGGTGCCACCTTGCATGTAGGTCAGTGACTCGCCGGTCTTTTCCATACCCGTGTGCAAGTAACCAATGATTGGCTTGCAGCGCAAAACGGTTTCGCCTTGCAATTCGAGCATGAGGCGCAAGACGCCGTGTGTACTCGGATGCTGAGGACCCATGTTGATGATCATGGTCTGATCTTCGGGAGCCTCGTCACGAATTTCAGCGAGTGCGGCCGCTTCGGATTCACTCATGCGCAACACTGAGCCGACTTCGCGCAACAGTTCTTTTGCGGTCAGATCACTGCGGGATTGAAGTTCCTGCCCGCCTTCGAAAGTGCCTGCTGAAACGACTGTCATGAATGAGCGCCTTTGAACTGCACAGGAATCGAGCCTTGGTCGTAATCCTTGCGTAATGGATGACCATCCCAGTCCTCGGGCATGAGGATTCGGGTTGGGTCGGGATGTCCTGCAAACTCAATTCCGAACATGTCGAACGTTTCGCGCTCGTGTGCCTCGGTACCAGGATGCAAATCGAACAGTGTCGGCAGAACTGCATCGTCGGCAGGAACTTGCACGCGCAAACGGATGCGCTGACGAAGTGTCATCGACAACAAATTCACCACAACTTCAAAACGTTCGGCAACAACACCATGCGGCAGTGAACGATTCGGGATGTTGAGATAGTCAACGCCAGTGAGATCGATGCACATGTCGAAGCCTTCATCGGCAAGCGCCTTGACCACTGCGATGTACTGATCACGAGCTACAAGAAGTACGCGCTGACCATGCGAGTCGAGCACAGGGCAACCATGCTGAGTCTCTACAGTGTTCTCCACCGGTGTTTCAACATCACTCATGATTACTTCGACCCGAGAGCGACGGGAGTG
>JBEAXB010000153.1:0-3940 GCA_041160045.1 Actinomycetota bacterium | reverse complement strand
CGTGTAGCCAGGCAAACGAATCGGTGGATGTGCAGCGTCTGCTTCAGTCGCGCGTGCCTCCAGAGTGTCGATGAGCGACAAAACATGCGATGCAACGACTGCCACTTCCCTCTTGCACCACAAACGAATGGCCGTGGCAACCTGATCGTTGCGACTACGACCGGTGTGGATGCGAGCACCTGGTTCGCCAGCAATCTGGGTCACCCTGCGTTCGATTGCCGTGTGAATGTCTTCATCGGTTGGCTCGAAAACGAAAAAACCTGCAGCAAATTCGTCGCCGACCGTGTTGAGGGCAGCCGTGACCACTTCGCCATCATTCTTCGACATGATGCCGACAGATACGAGCATGACGAGCATGCCGACATGGGCAAGCGACCCGACGATGTCGTCGCGCCACAAACGTTGATCGAAAGACAGGCTTTCGGTGTACGCCATCAATTCATCGGCAGGTGCCGAATCAAAGCGGCCATGCCACAGCGCAGCTCCATGGGAAACATCATTGTCAGACATCAGCAGTGCCTCTCTTTCGTGGAATGCCGCCAGTGGCGTCTGTAACGCCCGAGAGCGAGCGAAGTTGTTCAGCCAGACCTTTGCCACCCATTTCTTCGGTGGCCACGCACATGATCGTGTCGTCACCTGCAACGGTGCCGAGCAAACCAACGAATCCGCTTCGATCAAGTGCAGAGGCAACAACATGGGCACACCCGGGAGGCGTGCGCACGATGACGAGATTTCCGCTTGATGTCACTTCAGCGACCCATTCGGCCATGACGCGGCGCAATTGGTCGGAGGGAGCGATGCGAGCAGGTGCATATTCGGCAATGGCGTAGATGGAATCCCCGCCAGCAACACGAATCTTTACTGCACCCAACTCCTCGAGGTCACGCGAGATTGTTGCCTGTGTTGCCTCGATGCCCTGTTGCTTCAATAGATCCTGCAGATGAGGCTGACTGGAGACGTTGTCTTTCGCGATCAATCGAGTGATGAGTTGTTGGCGTTGTTGTTTGCTGCTCATCTCAGGCCTCTGTGACCCATGCGAGCACTCCGCGTGCAGCAGTGAGGCGATGATGGCCCTGTTCGATGACAAGACTCGATGAGCCATCGAAAACTTCAGCGCTGACTTCTTCGCCACGGTGTGCCGGCATGCAATGCATGAACTTTGCATTCTTTGCGGCCTTCGACATGAGGACTGCATCAACGCAATAACCAGCAAAAATCTTGCGCCGAGATGCCGATTCTTCTTCCTGGCCCATGGAGATCCATGTGTCGGTGTGAATCACATCGGCTCCGATCACTGCCTCGACTGGGTCTGCTGACTGACGAATAGACCCACCAAGAGCAGCGAGGCGCTCGAGCTCATCTTCATCGGCATCATAAGCAGAAGGACAGCCGAGCGAGAATGTTCCGCCGAGCATGCACACTGCTTCGCCGAGTGATCTGGCGACATTGTTGTAATCCCCCACCCACGCAACAGTGAGCCCACTGATTGGCCCACAGTGCTCTTGCATCGTGATGATGTCGGCCACTGCCTGCAACGGGTGCGACTTATCGCTCAGCATGTTGATAATCGGGATTGACGACACAGCGACCATCCGTTCAACAACCGAATGCTTGAAGACACGGGCAGCAAGAACTGCGTGGTATCCACTCATGATCCGCGTGATGTCTTCCACGGATTCGCGGACATCGAAACCGACTTCTTCGCCCCGTGTGTAGACAGGATGCCCACCGAGCGCAACGACGGCCATCTCCATCGATTGGCGAGTTCTATTCGATGGTTTTTCAAAGATCAGCGCAACACCTTTGCCCGACAACGTCGGTTGTGGAGTGGCGGTGGACAATTCGATGATCCGATTCAGTTCGTCAATGGTTAACGCGGAGATCTCGAGAAGATGACGCGTCATGACAGAACCTCGGCGATCATCGCGACTGCTTCGTCTATTTCAGCATCGGACACTGTGAGTGGCGGAGCCAAACGGATGGTGGTTGCGTTCACTGCATTCACAATGAGACCCCTTTCAAGAAGAGCGGTATAGACATCTTTGGCTTCAATGCCGGCCTGCAACTGGGCTCCGAGCAATAGCCCCGAACCGCGAACAGAATCAATTTTTGGAATCTTCAGCAATGCGGCAGTGAGACGTGCGCCTTGACGAACCGCAAGAGACGCAGCGTCAATGCGCTTCATTTCCGAGATGACCGCAGACACCGCAGCCGTGGCAAGTGCCGTACCGCTGTAGGTCGAGCCGTGATCACCTGGCTGCATCACTGCAGCAATATCGCGACGAGCCCACAATGCGCCGACAGGCATTCCGTTGCCCATGCCTTTGGCCATGGTCACAGCATCTGGCTGAATTCCTGCATGTTCGAAACCGAACCATTTGCCGGTGCGACAGAAACCTGTTTGCACTTCGTCGATGATGAGCAAGATGCCCCGTTCACGACACAGACGCTGTACGGCCTGCAGGTATGCGGCGTCACCAGGAATGATGCCTCCCTCGCCCTGAATCGTCTCGAGCATGACAGCAGAGACAGACGGGTCGATTTGTGCTTCAAGCGATGCAATATCTCCGAATTCGCAATACCGGAAACCCTCGGGCATTGGCTGAAACGGTTCATGTTTTGCCGGCTGACCTGTCAAGGCAAGTGCACCCAATGTGCGTCCGTGAAAACTTCCGAGCGCCGACACCATGACATGACGACCACGGCCACCGAACTTGCGTGCCAACTTAATTGCAGCTTCATTTGCTTCGGCACCGGAATTACAGAAAAAGACTTGGCCATCCCCCGCTCCGGCATCGCGCATCAACTCTGAGATTTGAACGGCGGTCTTGGTAGCAACGGTGTTTGCAAAAAAGTTCGAGACATGTACAAGAGTGTTTGCCTGATCTGCAATCGCCTTTGCAATGACTGGGTTCGCGTGCCCAAGCGATACGACAGCAATTCCGCTCAGGAAATCGAGGTAGCGCTTTCCGCTCACCGACCAGAGCTGGGTTCCTTCGCCCCGTTCGAACATCTCGGCTGGTGCGCCAAACACGGGGATGAATGGGCAGTAATCGCGTCCATCATTGACTGCAATTGCCTGTGCGTTTTCCAGAAATTCGTGTGACATTACTGACCCCCAGTGATCATGGTGCCGACGCCTTGGTCGGTGAATAGTTCGAGTAACAAGACATGCGCGATGCGTCCGTCGAGAATGTGAGCGCTCTTGACTCCCCCGCGAACAGCCTGCATGCAGCTTTCAATTTTTGGAATCATTCCGCCAGAGATGGTGCCGTCCGCAATGAGCGCGGACAGTTCGTTGACTCCGATGCGTTGTATCAATGACGCGGCGTCGTTGATATCCCGACGCAGCCCTGCGATGTCTGTGAGATACACAATCTTTTCGGCATGCAGCGCTTCGGCGATTGCACCGGCAGCAGTATCTGCATTGATGTTGTACGACGTGCCATTGGCATCGACTCCGACCGTGGACAACACCGGAACGAGTCCGTCGTCGAGTAAACCGTTGATCACGTCGGGACGAACACGTTCGATATCACCAACGAAACCAAGGGAAACATCGCGCTGCACGACCTGCAATGTGCGACCATCCTCACCAGAGAGACCGACGGCGATGTTGCCAAGCTTGTTGATGGCACTGACAATCTGCGGATTCACCTGGCCGTTCAAAACCATCTGCACCACTTCCATGGTCGCTGCATCTGTGACGCGAAGTCCGTTCGAGAATTGGGATGTGATGTTCAGACGAGTCAACATGTCGTTGATTTGTGGTCCACCACCATGAACAATGACAGGCCGAATACCGACTGCATGCATCAGCACTACATCTTTGGCGAACAGGGACAACGCATCGTGGTCGGAGGTACCGGCCAGTGCATTGCCGCCGTACTTGACGACAACCGTACGTCCGGCAAAACGACGAATATACGGCAACGCCTCA
>JBEAXB010000152.1:0-3595 GCA_041160045.1 Actinomycetota bacterium | reverse complement strand
CATTCAACTTGGCTGGTCGCCATTCACCTCGCTCGAAGTGGGCCTGGCCACTCTGCGCTAACGGAAGAGGTCTTCGCTCGGAGGCCGCACAATTTCGGCCATCGATGAATCACGCAACCACGCCGGATCAACTCCGCGAATCACTGCAACAGGAACCCCAGTGGATTTGCCCATCACCAATTCGGCAGTGCAGGCAAGTTCGTCTGCAACAGCAACCTCGGTCACCTGCATGACGCGGCCAAGTGCATCTTCTGTTCCGCGCAAGTCGACAACGCCGGCAATTCCTGCAACTCCGATAGCGACATCGGTGAGGCCTTTGCGCCATGGACGACCAAAGGTGTCGCTGATAATGACACCAACGGTGACACCCATTTTTGCGCGAACAATGTCGCGAATGCGGCGAGCTGAACGATCGCTGTCGAGTGGCAACAAGGCTGCGTAACCACGTTCGACATTTGATAAGTCGATTCCGCTGTTGGCGCACACAAAGCCGTGCTTTGTTTCGGTGATGATCAGGTCGCCACGACGACGCACGATGCGAACAGCTTCTTGTTCAACGAGAATCTTGTGCGACACCGGGTCATCCGGGTCGATTTCAACAAGACGCCCTTCAGCTTTCGACACGATCTTTTGCGTCACGACGAGTACATCGTTGTCGCGAAGTGGACCATTCGGCTCGCCGGAACAAGCTTCAACAATGATGTCGCCGAGTTGTTGTCCGGGAACGATTTCGCCGATTCCTTCGACGCTCCATGCCATGAGACGAGCCATCAGAGGCCTCCTTTGTTCGGGGTTGCGTTCACTGCCAGTTGCGCAAGGGATGCAGCAACTCCTGGCTTCGACATGATGGTGTCTGTTGCGATGCAGCGCACACCTTCACGCTCCACTGCATCAATCAGATGCTCGTCTTGCGAATCGATGATGAGGGTGGCACAAATCGAGGCGTACATGCGCGCCACTCCGACAACCGTGGGCTCGTGACCGAGTTCGACAAGCATGCGATCAGCCGGGCCCTTGAGTGCCGCGCCGGCAACGATCGGAGAGATAGCGACAACGTTCTCTCGTTGAGCACGCAGTGCTTCTTCCACGCCGCCAAGTGCGCGGATGGGGGCAATCGACACAATCGGATTCGACGGGGCAATGACAATGGTGTCTGCACCGCTGATGACGGCTGGGTCGATGAATCGTGCGGTGTCGGCACCAATGAATTCGACGTGTGTGACTGGCACCGAATGTTGGAGACGAACAAAGTATTCCTGAAACGGAACAGGGCCGTCTTCCAAGTGCACAATCGTGCGCACCGAATCATTCGACATCGGCAGCACTGTGATTTCGAGTCCGAAGGCACGGCGAATCTCGTCGGTGACTTGTTGCAGTGTGGCTCCTTCGCGCAGTCGTGCTGTGCGATAAAAGTGTGTTGCCAAGTCGGTGTCACCAAGGTTGAACCAACGCGGGGCAGCACTCGAACCAGCGGGCCGTACGGTCTCGAACTTTTCGAGCGCGCCCATTGCCCGCCATGTTTCGTCGCGTAGTCCCCAGCCGCGAATCGGGTCGATTGAGCCAGACAACGTGTAGGTCACCGTGTCGATGTCTGGAGAGATGGACAAACCGTGAAGCTCGGTGTCGTCGCCCGTATTGACAACGGCGACCACCTGGGAGGCAGGGACGACCTGAATGAGTCCTGAGAGGAAACGGGCTGCCCCAACGCCACCAGCAAGCACCATGATCATCACGTCAGGCTAGAGGGTGGACTGCCTTGAGGTTCACTCCGTGAGAGGTGCTGAGTGGTACCGTCAATGAGTCCGATTATCGAGAACGAGGTCCAACAATGCCCCGCGCATTCATTACCGGAATCACCGGCCAAGACGGCCAGCACCTAGCCGAGTTCCTTCATTCGAAGGGCTACGAAGTATTTGGCATGTTGAAGGGTCAGAACAACCCTCATGCGTTGCGCATCCGCGACGAGTTCCCGTATGTCGAATTGGTCCCAGGCGATCTCGCCGACCTCACCAGCTTGGTCTCAGCTCTCGAATACGTACAGCCAGACGAGGTCTACAACCTCGGCGCCATCTCGTTCGTTGCCATCTCCTTTGGCCAGGCCGAACTGACCTCGAACATCACGGGCCTTGGCGTCTTGCGCATGCTCGAAGCCATCCGCATGGTGGGTGGCTCACAGAACAATCCAATTCGTTTTTACCAGGCCTCGTCATCTGAGATGTTCGGCAAGGTGCGCGAAGTTCCTCAATCAGAGCTCACTCCGTTCCACCCACGCTCGCCATACGGCTGCGCCAAGGTGTTTGGCCACGACATCACCGTGAACTATCGCGAGAGCTACGGCATCTATGCCTGCTCGGGCATTCTGTTCAACCATGAAGGACCACGTCGCGGTCTTGAGTTCGTGACCCGCAAGATCTCAAACACCGCCGCTCGTATCAAGCTCGGTGTTGAAAAAGAATTAGTGATGGGCAACCTTGATGCCAAGCGCGACTGGGGTTACGCAGGTGACTATGTGCGTGCCATGTGGATGATGCTGCAGCAGCCAGAGCCAGACGATTACGTCGTAGCAACCGGAGAGACTCATTCAATTGAAGAGTTCCTCACCCTTGCCTTCAGCGAAGTCGGACTCGATGATTGGCACAACTACGTGCGTCAAGACCCGCGTTTCTTCCGTCCGGCCGAAGTGGATCTGCTCATTGGCGATCCGAGCAAGGCTCGCGACAAGCTTGGCTGGGTTCCCGAAGTGGATTTCGACACCCTCGTCAAGATGATGGTGAAGAACGACCTCGAAATCGAGACCGCGCGCCTTCGTAATCGCTAACCCTCGAGGGGGTTGTCGAAGATTCCGTCGATCATTGCTTCAGCATCAGGTGCTGCACCTGCGTTGATTCGTGTGCGCAATGCGTAACTAAACACGATAAGTGCAACGGTTGATCCTGCGACCAATCCGAGTTCGACGCGCAGGAACAAATCATTTGCGCCGAACGTGGTGACAACGAGAAAGCTGATCATTGCAACCAGCCATCCGGCAGCCACGTACTTGTGGCCTTGCAATGCAATGACCGCCTGTGACACAGCAAGCGCGAGCATGTACACACCGCTCGCAAGTGCAAGAAGAGTCAATGTGCGACGGTCGAGGCCACCTTCGTAGACCAAATCCAGAATCGGTGGCCCGAGGAGAAACGCGCCGACTGTGCCGAGGATTGCGACGGCTGAGACCACTTTGAGCAGCAGCGAGAACCCTTGCTTGAATTCTTCAAGATCACCTTTTGCCGCGAGGCGGGCGAGGCGGGGAAGAAGTGCAGCCTGGACGGCCTGAAAGAGGAACAACGGAACACGAGACAACAACACGCCGTTGCCGAATGCAGTTACTTTTTCTGCCTCGCTTGAGTTGGCCAGAAAGTCAACGCCAAGCGGGCCGGCGTTGACCAATGCCGCAGCCATGATGGTGCCGAGCAGCAACCAACCAAGGTTCGGGGTGACTTCTGCAAACGATGCAGGTGGGCCATCGTCGGTACGGGTTTCGCCGCGGGCAACGACAATGAGAACAGCAACGAGGGGAGCGAGCACAACGGCAAGCGCATACGGACCAACAGCA
>JBEAXB010000151.1:0-3608 GCA_041160045.1 Actinomycetota bacterium | reverse complement strand
GTCAACTTGGCCACATTGGATATCAATTACAACAAGTTGTCATCCTTGAATGTGACTGGTCTTTCGAGCCTGAAAACGCTCAATGCCCATAACAACAAGTTGACGAGTATTGCACTGACCGGGCTGACAAGTCTCACATCGCTCGAAGTCAGTTCGAACTTGTTGACGACTCTTGATGCTTCGCCAGCAATCAACTTGACTTATATCAGCGCCGGATACAACAGGTTGTCCTCCGCGAGCCTCACTGGTCTTTCGAGCCTCACATCTTTGAGCATCGGTAGAAACAGAATGACTTCGTTGTCTTTGTCGACGCTATCCAGTCTGACTTACCTGGATGCTGCCAACAATATGTTGACGAGCCTCGATGCAACTGCAGCTCCCGAACTAACAAATATGCAGGTGAGCTACAACAAGCTTGCTTCTTTGAAGCTGACGGGACTCTCCAGCCTGAATACTTTGAATGCCCAGAACAACAATTTGACCACGTTGTCTTTGACAGGATTGTCGGGCCTTCGTGACATCAGTATCAACAACAATAAATTGACCAAACTTGACTTGTCACCTGCCACAGCGTTGACCGATGTGGGCCTCCGGAATAACAGGTTAACTACTTTGTCGTTGACGAATTTGTCGAACCTTCGTTCCCTGAACGCCGGCAACAATCGCCTCGCAAAAATAGATGTAACGAAGAACGCCCTGTTGATAGCGCTGAACATCGATCGCAATAACATCAAGGCTCTCAATCTCTCCTCAGTACCTTCACTTGAATTCTTGAATGTCAGCTCGAACCTGATGACCAAGTTGGATGTGTCAAAAACATCGAACCTCACAACGTTGTCTGCCAACGAGAACAAACTGACGGTGATCAATCTGAAGTCCAATCGGGTTCTGGAGTCACTTTCGTTGAATTCAAACCCGATTAGCAAAGTGGACGTGTCTGGCCTCGGTCAACTTGAGTGGTTGTATCTCAATAACACCAAGGTAAGTCAGTTGCAGTTATCCAAGAACTCATCCTTGTATTCCTTGGCGTTAGCTGGCACCAATGTGACCAATCTGAACTTGTCAAAGAACCTGCTGCTGTCCGGGCTCGATATTCGCAAGACACGCTTGCGCAATCTCGATCTTCGACTCATCAATCTGGGCAGTCTCGATGCCCGAGGAAGCAAAGTGCGGGTGCTGGTCAAGGATCCGTCATCGGCTCGCCTCGACTGGCAGACAACGCTCGACAGTGGTGTGGTTCTCGCCTCCAAGTAATTGGGGCGAAGGAAACTTCCACAGACTTGTAAATTTGGTGCCGGTTAGCCGGCACCAAATTTGTTTTTACGCCTTAGATCTTTGATGAATCCAAGCGGCATGCTGCATCGCATCGGATGGGGCGACCGACAAGTGGGTTAATAGGGCAGATGCCAAAGATGCCGGTGAGTGGTGGCACGAAGCCGAAGATGGTGAGCGCCACACCAAGGGGGCCGTCTATTGAAAGACCAATGGCGATGATGCCAATGCCCATGACCACGCGAAGAACGCGACCGATTGGAGTGCTCATAAAGGAAAGAAATTTCATGGGAGAAGCATATACCCCCTAGGGTACCTATGCCACATCGCGCCGGAGGTTGTGATACCCCTAGGGGTATGCTAGATTCATGACTCGTATGAGTACTAAAAAATCGTCGGGCCCACTTGCGGCCATCGCCAAATTTTCTGTTGCACGCAAGAAGACAGTGATGTTGATCTGGCTAATAGTGGTCTTTGCAGCAGCTCCACTCGCAGTGTCCTTGAATAGTGCGCTCTCTGGTGCCGGATGGGAAGCCCAAGGTTCTGAAGCGCAAATCGTGCGTGACGAACTGCGCAAGAACTTCCCACAGTTGGGCGCAGAAGCCGCAATGATCGTTGTACATCAGGATGTTCCGGTTCAGGAGAATTCCACCGATGTGGCGATGTTGGCCAAGGGAGCCCAAACGGCTCCCGGTAGTGCAGGAGCAATGAACCCTCTTGAGATGCCAGCTGAATCCGGGCTCATCTCTCAGGATGGAAAGACAATCATCATTCCAGTGATGCTCAATGCCAAAACTGATGCCGATCTTCCATTGGCTGCGGGAAAGGTCATGGAGTTCGTACACGAACAGACATTGTCCACAGGAACCACTGCAAACGTCACGGGCGAGTGGGCAGTGTGGGAAGACTTCAACAAAGAAAATGAAAGTGCCTTGCACAAAGCCGAGTTGCTCTCCGGACTCCCAACACTCATTCTTCTCTTTGTTGCATTCGGCTCGGCACTTGCCGCTGGTATCCCACTGATGCTCGCGATTGCAGGTATTGCAGTCGGATACGCCGTCATCAACCTTGCGTCTGCTCTGACTCCGCTCTCTGTGTGGTCGATGAACTTTTCGATGATGATCGGACTTGCCGTCGGCATTGACTACAGCTTGTTCATCGTTTCTCGGTATCGCGAAGAACGCGAAGAGGGCAAGGTTGTCGAAGATGCAATGGCCGGAGCGCTGCAAACCGCGGGTAAAGCTGTGTTCTTGTCTGCTCTTACCGTTGTGTTGTCACTTGCTGCTTTGTTCTTCATCCCCGTCATGGTGTTCCGCTCCATGGCTTTCGGAATGATTGCTTCAGTGATTGCAGTTGCACTTGCATCGCTCACCTTGTTGCCTGCAGTTCTTGCCGGAATGGGTGATCGAGTTCTTGTTCACAAGGCTGAAGAAGATCCCGACAAAGCCGCTGAAGGCCGTTGGGCTCGCTGGACATCACGTGCATTGTGGAAACCACGCCGCACCTTGGTTGCTGGACTCGCCATCATGTTGGCGCTTGCCGCACCTGCCCTTGGCATGCGTCTTGGTATGCCAGATGCAACAGTTGTTGAAAAGGGCGCACAGAGCCGTGACGGAAGCGACCAAGTCATTGCCGCATTTGGCCCTGGTTCTGTTGCGCCGTTCTACATCACGACTCCGGTCGAAGATGTTGATGCTGTCGTTGCCGCAGTCACCAAGGATCCGAACACCTTGATGGTCGCCCCAACGGGCGCTACCGAGGTGAACGGTCGCACAGTTGTGCGAGCATTCGCGAAAACCGGCGGCAGTTCGACAGAGACTCAGGACATGACTGGTCGCCTGCGAACCACACTGACCGAAGTTTCACCCACCACGTTGGTCGGAGGACCTGGGTCTCAAAACCACGACCTCACTGAAGCACTCATCTCGAGTGCCCCGCTCGCAGTCGGACTCATCATGTTGGTGGCGTTCCTATTGCTTCTGGTGGTCTTTCGAAGTCTCAGCATTGCACTGGTATCCATTGTGTTGAACCTCATCAGCGTTGCGGCAAGCTTCGGTTTTGCAACTCTTGTCTTCCAACATGGAATTGGCGCCAACCTGATTGGCATCGATCATCAGGGATTCATCAACGCTTGGGCGCCGCTGTTCTTCTTCGCGCTCCTGTTTGGGTTGTCCATGGACTATCAACTCTTCCTGCTTGCAGCGATCAAGGAACAGCATGAGAAATCTGGTGATGCACAGGTTGCAGTACGTGAGGGCATCGCTCGAACCGGTCGCCCCATCACCAATGCGGCAGCCATCATGATTGTGGTGTTCATTGCCTTCGGAGTCACAGGA
>JBEAXB010000022.1:0-7955 GCA_041160045.1 Actinomycetota bacterium | reverse complement strand
AGCAATGATCGAACGTGGGAATCGACGAACGGCACCATTGAACGATGTCGCAGCTTCGTTGTATGTACGACGTGCTTGCGCAACGCGATTCTCTGTTCCTTCAAGTTGCACCTGAAGGTCGCGCACATTTTGCAAACTTGCAACTTGCGGATAGCTCTCAACAACAACAAGCAAACGTGACAGTGCACCTTCGAGTTGGTTGGCTGCCGCAATCTTGTCGTCTGAAGAAGCAGCACCTGCGTACCTAGTACGCGCTTCGGTGACCTGACCAATGATTGTTTGTTCCTGCGTGAGAGCACCCTTGACGGCGTTCACAAGATTCGGAATCAGATCGAATCGACGCTGCAATTGCACTTCCAGGTCTGCAACTGTTTGATCGACCTTGACTTCACGGTCGACGAGACCGTTGTATGAACTCACCAGAATGATGACTAGCAGCAACACTGCTCCACCGATGGCTAGGACTGGCTTGAACCACTTGTTCTTCGACATGCACAACTCTTTCTGCGATTCGAGTGTTGCTCATGGATAGTGAAGTGACGGCCAGGCGATCTGCGGCGCACAACCGTTCCCGTGTGGAGGCTGCTTCCGTCAGGACCTGACCTGGTTTACGGGCGATCGTCGCACAGGACCCGACCGCCACCTCACCACCCACGAGCGAACCCGAAGTTGTTGATGTATCAAGCGTACAAGGCAGATAACCTGACCATCCCGCGATGGTAGAGATGTCATCGCTTGGAAGGGTGCGAGAGCGGCCGAATCGGCACGCTTGGAAAGCGTGTGAAGTGAAAGCTTCCGTGGGTTCGAATCCCACCCCTTCCGCCATTGACATATGTATGGAAGTACCGAGCCTGGCTCGCTCTCCGTATCCGGGCTTTGCGTTCCTTACCCTTGCTGTGTGAACAACGAACGGACTTTTCCCAACATTCGCGCGCGCAATCTTGAGGGCCTTGATGTGGTTCTTCCCAGCGCGTTTGCGGGCGAGCGCAATGTGGTGATGGTTGCATTTCAGCGACAGCATCAGGATCTGGTGGATTCGTGGGTGCCGTGGCTTGAACAACAAGCGGCGTTTGATACTGGTCTCCGATTTTATGAGATTCCGACAATCGGAAGATTGTGGGCTCCAGCTCGTCGATTCATCGATGGTGGCATGGCATCAGCTATTCGTATTCCGGCAATTCTGCAACGAACATTTACTGTCTATGGCGATGTCAGTCGACTGACCACACCACTTGGCATCACCGATACGACAACTATTGCGGTTGTCTTTGTTGACAGCAGTGGAGATGTTCTTTGGCAGGGCTCTGGTGGCTATACCGCAGAAAAGGCAGAAGCATTGGGCGCTGCACTGACTGCACAACACAATAAACAGTGAGCAATACGGCGTAGAGCGCCGCGATTCGGTACATTCTCCTCATGACAAATGAGTCGCATCTCCATCTTGAAGCGATGAATGTCGCACTCGACGAAGCGCGAGCCGCGCTTGCTCATGGCGATGTGCCCGTGGGAGCAGTGATCTTGTTCGAAGGCGAGATCATCGCGCGGCGCCACAACGAACGTGAAATCACGAATGATCCGACTGCGCATGCAGAGATGTTGGTGCTGCGTGACGCGAGCGAAAAGTTGGGCCGCTGGCGCTTGTCCGATTGCACCCTTGTTGTCACCCTTGAACCCTGTGTCATGTGCGCTGGTGCCACTCAGTCCGCTCGCATCGGCCGGCTCGTATACGGGGCTCCCAATTTCGAGGCCGGTGCCACTGCAAGCCTGTACAACGTGATGAGCGACCCACGCCTTGGACACAACCCTCCGGTCGAACACGGGCTCCTCGCCAGCGAATCGGCTGCTCTCCTACAGCAGTTCTTCGGCGGACTCCGCTCCTAACGCCGATAGCCTCGCCACACGGAAGGGTGCCAGAGCGGCCGAATGGGACGGTTTCGAAAACCGTTGAGGGGTCAAACTCTCCGGGGGTTCAAATCCCCCTCCTTCCTCCATTCCTCTAAGGTGACCGCAATGTTGGAACTCAATCGAGTGCGCACGATGCTCCTCGTGAATCCATTGCGAATCCTGCCGGTGTCCTTCGCTGTCATCATTGTCATCGGAACCGCACTTCTACTGCTGCCATTTTCCACCTCGGGTAATCGGGAGACCAGCCTTCTTCACGCTGTCTTTACTGCCACCAGTGCTGTGTGCGTGACCGGACTTTCGGTAGTCGACACCGCCGCTCATTGGTCAGTGTTTGGCCAGGGAGTCATCCTTGTTCTCATCCAGATTGGCGGATTAGGCATCGTGACTGTGGTGAGCATTGCTGTGTTACTCGTGTCAGAGCGCATTGGTTTGTCCCACACTCGGGTACTTGGGGCTGATGTTGGCACAGAGTCTTACAGTGGCATTGGTCGACTCGTGCGAAGTGTTGTTCTTACGACACTGATTTTCGAAGCGCTGTTTGCCGCCGTGCTCGC
Organism: Actinomycetota bacterium; assembly: GCA_041160045.1. Taxonomy (GTDB): domain Bacteria; phylum Actinomycetota; class Acidimicrobiia; order Acidimicrobiales; family Ilumatobacteraceae; genus UBA2093. The sequence continues at coordinate 5,496 of JBEAXB010000022.1, read as the reverse complement.
TTTTCGTTTCTTTGTATCGCACGATTATGAACTTTCGAAAGCCTTGTTACACGGATTGTTCCATAGTGTGTCGGCCTGGAACAATGCCGGTTTTGCTTTGTATTCCGACAATTTTGTGAGTTTCGCAGGTGATTGGTTCCTCAATATCGCGCTGTGCATTGCAGTCATTCTTGGTGGCCTCGGATTTCCAGTTCTTCGAGCAATAGCGCGGCAGAAAACGCAATGGCATTTGTGGTCTCTTCATTCCAAGTTGACTGTGGTCACTACGTTGGTGTTACTTGTGTCTGGAACTGTCTTGTTTCTCGTTCTTGAATGGTCGAACTCTCGAACGCTTGGTGCCCTTCCTGAAGCATCTCGACCTCTTGCTGCTTTCTTCCATTCAGTCCAGACCCGCACAGCTGGATTTAACTCTGTCGACACTGCCGCACTTGGCGAAGAGTCGCTCGTGGTCTCCATCATTCTCATGTTCATTGGTGGTGGTAGTGGTTCAACTGCTGGAGGAATCAAAGTCACCACTTTTGCGCTTCTTGCTTTTGTTATTTGGGCTGAATTTAGAGGCGACCGAGACGTCAACATGTTTGGTCGAAGGATTGCTGAAGATGTACAGCGTCAAGCACTCACAGTTGCACTGGTTGCCGTCGGTATTTTCACCAGTGCAACGTTGCTACTGATGATATTGAGCGATGCCAGCCTGACTATTGCTGCGTTTGAAGTGGTGTCGGCATTGTCAACAGTTGGGCTGTCAACTGGCGTCACAGCAAATGAAGGAGGTCTCAGCCAGATACTTCTGACTGTTCTGATGTTCGTTGGGCGTGTTGGTCCCGTCACCCTTGCTGCAGCAATCACATTGCGCTCACGTCCGCACCTATTTCGTTATCCGACCGACCGACCACTTATTGGTTGACAGATATATCATGAGCCACATAAATCCTGCCGAAGAGCGAGATACACCGTATGACTTTTTTTAATCCTGCAACACAAGGCCCTGCCGATCACGGTGGAGTTCTTGTCGTTGGTCTAGGGCGCTTCGGTGAAGCATTAGCTCGTGGTCTTGTTGAACAGGGAATTGAAGTTCTCGCCGTTGACTCCGATGCCAGCATCGTGCAGAGACTGTCGGGTGAATTACCGAATGTTGTTCAAGTCGACGGCACTTCAGCGCGTGCTCTTCGTCAGATTGGTGGCGAACAATTCAGCCGTGCCGTCGTGGCTATCGCATCAAATATCGAATCGTCAGTTCTCACTGCACTGACGTTGCTTGACGAACTCAAGATTCAGACTGTTTGGGCAAAGGCAATTTCAACGGAGCACGGCAAAATTCTCCAACGTGTCGGAGTTCAAAGAGTGATTCAGCCTGAACACGACATGGGCGTGCGAACTGCGCGAAGCATTGCACGTCGAGTCACCGATTATTTCCACGTTGAAGATGATTTTGCTCTTGTGGAGATGGAAATTCCGAAACGATATGTTGGCCGACCATTAGGAGACTCTGGTATTCGGGCCAAGTACGGGGTGACTGTTGTCAGCATCAAGCCACCAGGAGGTCTGTTTCAACATGCTGAACAATCAACTGTGTTGTGTGCCGGTGAGTTGATTCTTCTAGCTGGCACACCAGCCAATCTCGACAAGTTTGTTGCTGACGCCTCAGGCTGACTTGGCTTGAACACCGATAGCCTCGCCAGACGGAAGGGTGCCAGAGCGGCCGAATGGGACGGTTTCGAAAACCGTTGAGGGGTCAAACTCTCCGGGGGTTCAAATCCCCCTCCTTCCTCCATACGACCCGGCTTCGGCCGGGTCGTTTTTTATTGAAACGATTAGCGATCGGACATGCTCAATGTAATGTCATTATGAGTTCCAATAATCGGAGACTCTGATGAATTTAAAGACAGCTACAAAGTCAATCGTGTTCGCAATTGTGGGTCTTTCAATGGCGGTTGTCTCGCCTGAAATCGCGAGTGCAGCCACGACTCAGTACTCATCAGAGTCAATTGCAGCCGCTAGTTCTGCGAGTGTTGAACTTGTTAATTCCCCGGTGATTCGAGAAAGTCGTATGGGTGTTTGCCTGCGAGCACAGACTAATTACAACGAAACCGGCTGGTTTACGACGACCTATCTTGGTGTTTGGGTGCCTGTACACATCGGTGTTCTCCAAGGAAATATCAAATCGTGGAGACGAGCAGAAGAAGACTGCACTTCAGGACTGGCGTTGAATCGAACTCGTCTGTATAACGAAGTATGCGCTCGGGCTGTCACTTCAGTCGGTCCACTTGTCTACCACCAATCCCTAGGTTGTCGAACTACATGGCAATACATTTAGGGAATGAAACGACACATAGCCATATTTGGCTCAGTTTTTTTCTCGCTCATCGCGACTATCTCTATAGGAAATTTAATGTGGTTAGGTTTTCTTCTGATGACGGACCACCAGCGCTACGGACAAATCGATGTTCCGTTTGATCCAATCATTACCTCACTCTTTTCCAGCGCTATTTGGTTATTTCTAACAGCAGGATTTTGGAGACGAGCTGCAAAATAGGCACCTATTAATCCGCTGGTGAATCGCCACCGGGGGTTCAAATCCCCCTCCTTCCTCCATTGGACCTTGCTAGGCAGGGTCTCCCGAGATCGGGCGCTTCACCATTGTGTTCTGCCGAGATTCATTTGGCTTGAACAGATTCGAAAAGGCGGGTCTCTCGTACCGAATTGGCAGTCAGCGACTATGTTGGGTCCATGATCAATCTCCAAAAGCGCATCGTCGTGATTACATCGACTCTCCTGATTGCAACACTCGCAGCGTGCGGGGGCTCACCTTCGACACCTGTTCTCCAAAAAAATTCTGCTCTGACGCCGACAACAATGAATGTTGCTGACGCCAAGAACAAGGCTGCAGCCGATGCTGCAGCTGCAGCCGCAGCCGCCAAGGCAGCTGCAATTGAAGCTGCCAAGGCAACGACATCGACAACAAAGCCAGTGGTGACGACCACAATTCCAAAAGGGACGCCGACAACAATGAATCTCGCTGACGCCAAAAACAAGGCTGCAGGTCGCTGAAGCTCAGGCTTCTCAGGTATCGGCACCTGCAACAAAATTACGATGTTGTGTTACACCGACGTTTTCTATTGCTGAGCTGATTGCTCAGATGCGCCGCAACCACACAAGGTTGTTTGTTTGCAAGAGGGAAATCTCGTCAGAGAACACCTCGGTCAGGGCGCTGATCGCCGGGTTTGGCCCGAGTGCTGCAGAGTTTTTCTTGTGCCACGCTGAGTCATTGAATGCGAGCAAACCATTTGGCTTGAGACAACGCACGGCGTTCATGCCATCTTGAAGAATCGCTGGGCCAGCTTTGTTGCCGTCGATGTATATGAAATCAAACTTCTGGGTGTTGTCCGCGAAGAAGTCGGTGCCATTCATCTTTTTCTTGATGAGTCGACCGCTATCGATGTTCGAGCGAAGTCGTGTGTCATATTGTTTTTCAATTTCAGCCCAGTCGAGATCAACCTCGTGCAGATGCATTGATTTGTCCCATGTGTCGACATCGGTCAACGTTGAAGCCGCGTTGGTCAATACATGCTCAAGCATGAAGGAAGATGCTTCGCCATTCAATGCACCGATTTGCAGAAAGTGAGCTTCGTGTCCGGAAAACGGCTCGAGATATTTCGTAAAAGAGGGTTTTGCATTAATGGCTGCAAAGGATGTTGAAAAAACCATCGCATACCTTTCCCTGCAATACGACAGGGGAAAAAGTATCAAAAAGCTTGGCGCTTATTGCAATGAATCAGGGCTGAATGATTGTCGCGACTTTAATACCGACTATTAAATTAAATATCAGCAAGCCTTTTCCGCAAAATCTACTTTTGCAGTAATCAAGTAGTTATCGACTGCTTGAACGACGCATGTATTTGCGCCGTAACCCGTGTGACGGTTGTCGTCTACAACAATGAGTCGGCCATCTTCCAATGTTCTTGCCATCGTGCGCGATCCGGCAAGCGGTGTTGCTGCGTCACCTGTTGTTCCGACGACAACAATCGGCCCAGCGCCATTGCCTGTAATCGCGATGCGGCGGTCTGGTGTGATTGGCCAGAACACGCATCCGTATCCACCGGTGAAGCTGTCTGCCAAGCGAGGCGCAACAGCTTTGAAATCCGGAATAAATGCATCTGCTTCTTCAACGGTCTTTGGTCCTGGATCATCAAGACAAAGAATTGCATTGAACGCTTCGAGTTCATTTCCGTATGTTCCGTCGGGAGAGCGTTGGAAGTACGAATCGTAGAGCGAGAGAAGTCCGGAACCTTTTCCAAGTTGTGCATCACGCAGAGCAACTTCGAGTTCTTCCCACATCGTGGATGAATACATGGCCTGCGACACCGCTGTGTAGGCCACCGATTGATTGACAACTGCTCGATCTTTCGAAACAATCAGCGGCTTCGTGTCGAGTTTTATAATTAAGGTGTCGAATGCTTCTTCGGAATTTCCACCGTTGTAGAACGCACATTTCTTGTCGGCTGAGCATTGGGCGAGGAACTTCGTGAACTCTGTTTCGAATCCCTTGGCTTGCTCAAGTCCGCCGGCGATGTAGTCAGCAGTCGGGTCGGCTGCTCCGTCGAGCACTGCTGCACGAACGGTGGTTGGGAACATGGTGGCCCATGTCGCACCCAGTTCGCTCCCATATGAGAATCCGAAATACGTGATTTTGTCTTCACCCAACGCTGCACGAATCATGTCCATGTCACGAGCCGTTGCATTGGTGGAGACATACGGCAAAATTTCTCCGCTTTTCTTCACGCATTCAGCGGCGAAATCCTTGGCACTGTCGATCAGGTCCTGCTTCTCGTCTGGGGTATCGGGCGATGGATCAAGGGAAAAGTAAGGGTCGTAGTTGTCAACACAATCAACCTTCGGAGTTGATTCGCCGGTGCCGCGAGGATCCCAGCCGATGATGTCGAATGCATCGATCAAATCAGAGCCGAAATAGGAGTCTGCATTTTCGGGAAGAGAGCTACCCCCAAAACCCGGCCCACCAGGGTTGACGAGCATGGAACCGACTCGCTTTGATGGCACTTTTGCCGAGCGCTTCACCAGTTTGAGCGAAAATTCACCGATAGATGGATTGTTGTAGTCATACGGGACAGAAAAGCGGGCGCATTTCAGATCGTCGTCGGCTTCGCCAGAACACGACTTCCATGCGATGGAGCCACCGACCGCTGGGGTGATTGCCGCGGACGATGCGATGGTGGTGGTCGATGAAGCATCGGAGGACGTTGCACTCACAGTGGTGTCGGATGATGAAGACCCAGTTCCGCATGATGCGAGAACGACAAGCAGGGCAGTGACAGAAAAAGTACGACGAAGCACGAGAATGAACACTAGACCTCGGTTCGCCCGTAGCCTCATCAGTGTGCGAATGGGTCCTCACATGCTTCTTCCTAGCGACGCAAGCGCCGTCAAGGGATCACGGATGAAGCGGGAATCGTTGCGCCGAGTGTGGGTATTTGCATCCCC
>JBEAXB010000150.1:0-5196 GCA_041160045.1 Actinomycetota bacterium | reverse complement strand
CTATCCGGATCATCTCTCGAGGTGGGTGATGTGGCTCTTGACCCCGAACAACACGAGGTCGTCGTTCGCGGTGAATCGCAGCAATTGCCGCTGAAAGAATTCGAACTATTGCACATCTTGCTCGCCAATGCCGGACGAGTATTGCCTCGCGAAACAATCATCGACAGGGTGTGGGGCAGTGATTATGTGGGAGATACGAAGACCCTCGATGTTCATGTGAAGCGTCTGCGCTCGAAAATCGAAGAAGATCCTGCCAACCCGACTCGTATCATCACGATTCGCGGCTTGGGATACAAGTACGACAAACCACGAACCGCGTAACATCGCCGCGTGGCTCGAACGCGAAAAAATAGACCAGCTCCACTGGTCAATGGTGGTTTACCCCCGGTCACATCATTTCGAAGGCTGTCCCGAGTTCATGCATTGATGGTTGCCGGGGAAACTGCGATGGCTCTCGCACTTGCAGATTCACTGTTCCTATCCATCAGCCCGGATGCAGCACGCTCGAAGGTCATTTTGTTCCTGGCTGTCAGCATGGCGCCTTTTGCTGTCGTTGCGCCGCTTGTCGGACCCTTCATCGATCGCATGCGTGGAGGCCAACGCATGGTTGTGTTGATTGCAGGCATTCTTCGTGCCTTGGTTCTTGTTGGCATGGCAAATACCCTCGATTCATTGACTCTTTTCCCTCTTGCCTTCGCAGCACTCATCCTGTCGAAGACGTATGCAATTGCGAAATCTTCTCTGGTTCCCACAACGATTTCCGATATTGATGGTCTCGTTGAAGCGAACAGCAAACTGGGGCAAATTGCCGGAATCACCGGTTTCATAGTGGCAGTTCCTGCGGCATTGCTGCAATTGATCAGCACCCAAGCAACGCTGGGGTTGGGTGTATTCGCATTTTTGTTCGCAGCTCTTAATGCGTATCGTCTTCCCAAACTGGTTGTTGCGTCCAGTCCTGCCGGAGCATTGGAGACCGAGGAATTGCATTCAGCAACTGTTGTGACTGCTGCAATGGCGATGCGTATCCTGCGCGGAGTTGTTGGTTTCATGTTTTTTCATTTGGCCTTCTGGTTGCGTCGTGAAATTGCAGGAACGGCATGGTTTGGTCTGGCAATTGCATTGTCTGGGCTCGCGACACTTGGTGCAAACTTCATGGGGCCACGACTTCGACGTCGGCTTCGTGTCGAGATGATGCTCTTCGCCGCACTTGTTGCCATTGGAGTAGCCGGGCTTGGAGCAGCATGGTCTGGTCGAATCACGGCCGGAATCCTGCTCGCAGCTCTCGTCAACGCTGCCGCAGCAATTGGTCGTCTTGCGTTCGAGGCAACCGTGCAAAGTGGCGCGCCTGATGCCAACCGAGGCCGGGCATTCGCTCGATTCGAGACGCAGAATCAAATGGCATGGGTTGCAGGTGGTTTGATTCCTGTTGTCTTCACCCCGAGCGGGTGGGTGGGGTTTGCCATTGTTGGCGTTGCCGGAGTTGCTGGCGCGGTGATGTACGCGCGCAGAGGCGCGGTGACTATTGGATTTCGAGCCGGGCGAGCCACAGGCCAGGGGCGTCGATCTCGTTCGGAGTAGGCAAGTTGCCAGGCTGTTCCACAAGGCGTGGCAATACAGATTCACCTTCACGTTCAACGATGCCGGCAATGAATGATCGACCTCGTTGTTGTTGCGATCGGGTCAATGAGATTCCGAGAAGTTGCTCGACGAGTTTTGCGTCTGCCCCGTATTCGACACGACGACGACGCACTGCTTCGGCGATGGGTGATGCTCCGCCGAGCAATCGGGCACCAACAGTGTCGACAACAAAATCGATATATCCGGTGACAGCAGCAACGCGAGCGTCGAGAATCGGGGCCAGAGCAACTTGTTCGGGGGTACGCACTGCGCCAAGCAACATCATGGGGTCGGCGAATAACCCCTGAATGCGCGCCATCGCATCGGCATCAGTCGGGTCAAGGTCGCTCATGGTGGCCATCAGTGCCTCTGGGTCCGGACGGAATGCCGAAACATGCAATCGAATCATCGATGTGAGACCCTCGGTGATGGCGGGTGTTGCAAGAATTGCGTGCGATGCAAGTTCGTGAATGAGAACCCACATGCGCAGGTCATCCTGAGGTATCTCCCACTCGCGGGCAAATGAATCAACCGACGATGACACGATGAGAATCTCAGAGGAATATGGTCGAGTGAGCGGCAATTCGTATTGCCCAAGTGCATGGCTAGCCAATGCACCCACCATGGATCCGACCGACATACCGAGCATTGCCGGAGCAAGCATGTTCGAAAGATTGAGGAGCATTGCTCCCATCGGATCATCAGGAGTCTCACCTGATTGATCGCGGGTGCCGAGTGCGGTCGCAAGGTCGGTAAACAGTGGGCGCAAATCCGTGAGTGTGCGATGTGCCCATCGTGCGCGAGTGGTGGTGAGTATCTCTGTGTGCCGATCGTGTGGACCAGTGGACAGCATCGTGATTCCTCGAACGTGCATGTCTGCAATGTCTGCAAGGGCATTGAATGCCAGGCGGGTGTTGGTATCTGGCTCCGGGTCGGGGGTGTCGCCGACTGCGCCCATTTGTGCAAACTGTTGGGCAAGATCCCAGTTCAGTGGGCCCTGCTGTGACATGGCGCGCATCATGTCATTGAGAAAGGGAATGCCACCGAATGGATTGGAAGGTGTGTCGCCGTCAGCCATATGGTCAGGATATGTGCAGTGCGTGCGGATGCATCATCATTAATTATCCAATGCAGTGCGCAGTAGGTTTGCCACAGTTGATTTGCGCAGCATCCACAATGCGTGTCCGCGGCTGACAACAATACCGATTGCGCGATAGGACGAATCCACAACGAGTGCAATGCCGTGAATCTGTTCTTCGGTTGTAATGGGGACGTCGTCGGATTGTTCGCGGGTGGTCAAACTTGGGCTTGGCACGAGAACCTGCGCAGACGTTGAGTCGAGGACCCTGTGCTGAGAGAAGTCGGTGATGGTCGATGGTTCAACCACGGTTGACAGATCTGGATCATGATCGGTAAGCGCTGCGTCATCGGATTTGAGTATGGAAATCCCGGTGTCTGAATCAGTGGAGACGATGCGAACGGGCAGGTTCCCGTTCGTGACTCCGGAAATCCACAAAGGACTTTGGCTGTCGATGGCCTCGGTTGCAACCACCCAGTACCCACGACCAATCGAGATCGCCGAGGTGGGGCCTTTATTGCCGATCACCGTGGTCATGATGTCGATCGTTGAGTTCTTGATGCGAGCAAAAGGCGATGTCGTCGCAGTGGGCTCTGTCGCTTCTTCCCGGTAGGTGCTGATGCCTTTGGGAATTGCAACTGCGAGCACAGCCACTGATGCGATGACACTGACCGTTGCGGTCAGTGCGGTGAGTCTTTTGCTGAGGGGAGGGGGAGTGCTGAGATGAGCAGAACGCTCAGCATCGGCGAACTCGGCGGGATGGCGCCACTGACGTTCGTGGGCCGAGGAAAATGAGACTAACCCTGAATGGTGCCGATGTATCGGCGCCATCACAGGTTTGGTACGTGGGGGTAGGAGTACGATTGCAGTATGGACGCGCCGCTTACAGGAGATGAATGGTTTGCCCTGACCGCGGCCGAGTTGCCCGTAGCTGATGTCTACCAGTGGGCCGTGCGACCCGATTGCGGGGCAGTTGTCCTTTTCTCCGGCACTGTGCGTGATCATGCCGACGGACGTACTGATGTCACATCTCTTGAGTACGAGGCCTACGAGGACGCTGTTGTTCCTTCATTTGCCCAGATTGCAATTGAGACACGGTCACGATTCCCAGATGCAAAGAGAATCGCCATTCTTCACCGCACCGGAGTTCTGCAACTTGGGGAATCGTCAGTTGTCGTTGCAGTGTCCTCTGCCCATCGTCCAGTTGCATTTGATGCGGCTCGGTTTGCAACTGAAAGAGAGTGCTCCGATTTGGAAGAAGGAAAATTGGAGCGAAGGTTCTGATTGGGGAACAGGTGCTCACGCAATTGTCGAACCCCAGAAGGTGACAGGAAATAGTCAATGATTGCAGTGTCGTTCATTACGGGCATGTTTACTTTTCTCGCGATTGTCAGTGGGGTGACACTTCTTGTCCTCATTTATCTGGACAATCGCAAGGTGCGTATTGACGACGGAATCGCTCGGTTTCGTCGTCATATCGATGCACTGTCTCCCGAAGCACGTCGCACGTCAGTGCACTACAACAACCCCGACGACAGGCGAGATTCATGAGTTTCATGCACACATCACACACAGGATTCATACATGGCACGTGACCTCGCAATCGATCTTGGTACCGCAAACACCTTGGTCTACATGAAAGGAAAGGGCATCGTTTTGAACGAGCCTTCCGTCATTGCTGTCAACCGCCAGTCAGGCGAAGTGCTCGCGACTGGGCATGATGCCTGGGACATGATTGGTCGTACGCCCAGTTACATCGTTGCTGTCCGTCCATTGCGCGGTGGTGCCATCACCGACTTCGACATCACTGAGCGAATGATCCGTTTGCTCCTTCAGCGAGTCGGCGTGTCGCGCTTCACTCGTCCCAAAGTCGTTATTTGTGTCCCTTCTGCCATCACCGAGGTTGAGCGCAGGGCCGTGACCGACGCAACGAGACGTGCCGGTGCCTCCGATGCCCAACTCATCGAACAACCAATGGCCGCAGCAATCGGGGCAAACCTTCCGATTGACGAACCAGTCGGCAACATGATCATCGACATCGGTGGCGGAACCACGGAAACTGCGGTCATCAGCTTGGGAGGCGTCGTTGCTCTTGAAGCAATACGTGTCGGCAGCTTTGATATCGATGCCGCAATCCAGAACTATGTGCGCCGTGAGCATGGTGTGGCCATCGGCGAGCGCACGGCTGAAGAAATCAAGATTCAAATCGGATCTGCCGAACCTGGTCCTCAGGATCGAAGTGCAGATATTCGTGGGCGAGACCTTGTCACCGGTTTGCCAAAGACCGTGCGCCTGACAGCCGAAGAAGTGCGCTTTGCCATCGACGAACCTGTTGCAGCGATGGTTCTGTCGGTGAAGCGTTGTCTGGCCAAGGCGCCACCAGAGTTGGCACAAGATTTTCTTGCTCGAGGCATGTACCTCGTTGGCGGTGGCGGAATGTTGCGGGGATTAGCCCAACGAATCGAGCGGGAAACAGAAGTGCCTGTCAAGATGTCACCGCA
>JBEAXB010000021.1:0-8001 GCA_041160045.1 Actinomycetota bacterium | reverse complement strand
ACAAACTCGCGACCAGCGCACGGTCACCGTGCATCGGATTAATCCCGCCGATGGTTCGACACAGGTGGTGTGGAGCGATATCGATGATGCATGGGTCGAACTTGTTCCAGGAGTTCCTGCCCTCTTGCCCACCGGCCTTGTCGTCACGTGTGCCGACAGAGAAGGTTCGCGACGTCTCATTATCGACGGAGCACCTGTGACACCAACTTCGATGCAGGTGCGAAGTGTGGTGTCTGTCGACACTGTCATTGTCTTTCTCGCAAATGAATTGGTGACGCCATGGATCACAGAAGCCTGGTCGTACGACACCAACGCACAGCACCTTCGGCAGATCACCGAACATGGAGGGTCTGTTTCGGCAGTCGGATCTGTTGATTGCCTGATGACACGTGTCTCGACGCTCGAGATGGACCGTGCCGAATTCATCGTGACATCACCCGAATCACGCCATGTCATTGCATCACATGCTGAAACGTCTCTGGTACAGCCAAACGTTCGTATCGTCGCTGTCGGAGCATCGAAGATTCCAGTTGCCATTGTCTTGCCGCACGATGGAAACGCTGCCCAGTTGCCTGTTTTGTTTGACCCATATGGCGGACCGCACGCGCAACGTGTAGTTGCCTCGCGCTCTGCATACAACTCGGCCCAATGGTTCGCAGATCAGGGATTTGTCGTCGTCATTGCAGACAATGCCGGCACTCCTGGCCGAGGATCAGTGTGCGAACGTGTCGTGCTCAACGACCTTGCCGCACCTGTTCTTGATGACCAGGTCGAGGTTGTGCAAGCACTCGCACAACTGGAACCACGTGCCGATATATCCCGTGTCGGAATTCGGGGTTGGAGTTTTGGTGGCTACCTCGCGGCACTTGCTGTGATGCGTCGCGGTGATGTGTTCCACGCAGCCATTGCAGGAGCACCCGTGACTGACTGGCGTTTGTACGACACCCACTACACCGAGCGATATCTGGGCAACCCATCGCTTGATGATTCTGCTTACACCGCAACATCACTGATGAATGATGTCTCGACGCTCAACCATCCGCTGCTTCTCATTCATGGTCTTGCTGATGACAACGTGGTGGCGGCCCACACACTGCAGTTGTCATCTGCGCTGCTGGCCGCCGGAAAACCACATGAGGTTTTGCCATTGTCCGGAGTTACACACATGACGCCGCAGGAAATTGTGGCGGAAAATTTGTTGCTGCATCAACTTCACTTTTTGCAGCGCTCACTCGGCTAATCCGGCAGAACGCCAGTGACAAATCGATTCCGCTTCGCCAGATCCTGACGAACAACGATGTCGATGAATCCGGCATCGGAGAACATTTTCGACACGGCATCGGCCTGCGTGTGTCCCATCTCTACCGCCAGCATTCCGCCCGCGACCAACCACTTGATTGCACCATGAACAATGACCTGCAAGTCAGCGAGCCCACTGTCACCGGCAAACAATGCGGTGTGCGGCTCCCACGCAAGAACGGATTGCGCTACTTCGGGATCACCTTCAGCAATGTACGGAGGGTTGCTGACAACAACATCAAGAGTGCCCTGCAATGCAGACGGCAATGCGTCGAACCAATTGCCGACAGCAAAACGCGCACCCACAGCTTGCCGACCGATGCCGGCGGCATTGGCACGTGCAACGTGAAGTGCATCTTCAGAGACATCGGTCATCCACACAATTGTCGACTCGAACGGCAACTCATCGAGCATTGCCAACCCAATTGCACCCGAGCCGGTGCCCAATTCGGCAATGGTGACAATGTTCTTTCTTCCCCGGACATGACTGATCACATATTCGACAATCAATTCGGTCTCGGGACGCGGAATCAGGACCCGCGCATCCACGAGCAGATCGAGGCGCCGAAAGGCCCACCGACCCATCACATATTGCAAGGGCTCACCATTCATGAATCGATGAGTCATGAGGCGCAGATGTTCTCCCGAGCGTTCACTCACCAATTCGTCGATGATCTCCTGAAACTCCTCGGCATCACAGCCGCTTGCATGTTCACATAACCATTTGGCAGCCAAGCGATCACCGGTCACCGATGTCGTGCGCACAAGTAGTTCACGCCAGGTGATGTGCAGGGCGCCAGATATATCAGTCATTGTTTGCAAGTTGTCGTGCTCGCAAATCAGCCGACAACGCATCGATCACCGAATCCAGATCGCCACCCAAGGCTGCCTGTAATTGGTACAAGGTAAAACCGATTCGATGATCGGTGATGCGATTTTCCTTGTAGTTGTAGGTGCGAATTTTCTCGCCACGACCGCCTCCGCCGATTTGAGCACGACGCTCGGCAGATGCCTTGGCATCTTGTTCATCTTGGCGCAGTTTGAGCAGTCGCGAGCGCAGAACAGTCATGGCGCGAGCCTTGTTCTGCAATTGACTGCGCTCGTCCTGCATCGCGACAACTAATCCGGTTGGCTTGTGAGTGATACGCACTGCCGAGTCGGTGGTGTTCACGTGCTGACCACCGGCACCCGACGCGCGATACACATCGATGTTGAGGTCGTTGTCGTTGATTTCGAGGTCGAGCTCTTCCGCTTCGACCATCACAGCGACCGTGGCCGACGATGTGTGAATACGCCCCTGTGCCTCGGTGGCGGGTACGCGTTGCACCCGGTGTGGGCCGCCCTCGAATTTGAGATGACTCCATGCATCGTCACCTTTGAACATGAGTGTTGCTTGGTTGATGCCACCCATTTCAGAGTTGTCCACCTGAATGGTCTCGACCGACCAACCGCGCCGTGCCGCGTATGCGACATACATCTCCATCAGATCGCGGGCAAATAGGTTGGCCTCTTCGCCACCTTCTGCGCCGCGAATTTCCATGATGACTGGCTTGCCGTCGTTGACATCAGGCGGCAACAGCAGGACTTGCAACTGGGCTTCGAGTTCTTCGACGCGTCGTTCTGATGCGGCCGCTTCGGCGCGAAACGAATCTCGCTCGTCGCCAGAGGATTCGGCCATCAATTCTTTTGCTGCCTCGGCGTCGCCACGAGCATCGCGCAGATCGCGGATGCATTGGACAAGCGGGGTTAGTTGCTTGTATTTGCGTGAGGCATCGCGCAACCTGTTTTGGTCACCCAGAACCTCGGGACTGCCAAGACTCACTTCGAGTTCGGTGTAATCCCGCTCAATGGATTCAAGGCGACTATTCATGCATTTCAAGGCTAGAGGCTGGGCCAGCCCTTACTTCTTGAACACCTCGCGGAACACGAATGAATTGCTCGATGGAAGGTATTCAACCACTCCGTATGTCTTCCAGCGGCCCGATTTGTAGCCGTTTGCGTACACAATCCCCTGACGTTGGTCGACTTCCGGTGAATCAATGGTCTTCGTGATTCCTCGTCCGTCGTCGATATCGACCCATTTCCACTCGCACCGATTCTCCCCGCTCCATGGGAATGCAAAGTACGCGCCGTACGTTGAGCCACCTGATTGTTTCTTATCCCCGTAGGTAACAAAAAAATCGAGCACCCCATCGTTCGTGAAGTCGTGGCTGTATACCTTCAAGGGATCTCGACCTCTCCCGCCGCCCAACTGCCCCGAGATGTCGGCCCACTGCACGCCGTCCCAGTCGTACAAGGTCAGACTTCCCTGCGTCACCAACATCGCGTACACCCCGCAGTCGCTCTTTGATATTGCCGACACATCGACGACGTCGAAAGTTTTTAGCCAGCTAGTCCATGCCTTTGTTGCGGCACCGGGTCGCCAAGGAACTGTTGTGCGCACAGAGCTAACGACTGAGGTGGTTGTTGCGATGTTGACTTCGCCTAACTGTTCGACCGAACGAGTACACCCTGTGATGCAACTAGCAAGACAGACAAGCACAATGAGGCCAACCAGTCTTGACGGAATTGATTTCACAGGCAACACCGTATGTCACCCAAGTTGCTTCACGATTGACTCTTGGACCGTGAAGTAAAGATTTTTCAAAAAGAGATTTTTCGGGTGTCGAAATCTCCCCCACACCTATGTCATAAGATTTAGGCGTGCCAAACCTTGCTCGCCCGCTTACAAAAAATAGTGATTTAACCAAGGCTCGTATTTTGGCGAGTGCACGTCAAGAGTTTGAAGCAAACGGCATCCTCGGTTTACGCGTTGCCGATGTTGCAGAGCGAGCCGACTGTGCAGTGTCACTCATCTATCGATACTTCATCGATCGCGACGGATTACTTGCGCAGCTTCTCGGAGATTTGTACGACGAGGGAAGTCAAATAAATCTTGATCGCGCAGCAATCATTCTCAATGGTGATGGCCCAATCTCTGTCGAAGACATTCTCAATGCAACCACGATGCCAACAACTCCCGATCAGCTGGCATTTCGCGCGTGGCGAGTACAGATTCTTGCTGCTTCCACCACCAACCCTGCATTGCGCGCACGAATCGAAGAATCAACGCGTAACGGTCGCAAGGTTCTTGAGGAATCCATTGCACATGTCAAGTCGCGACTTCCTGCCGATACAAAATTTGATGATCGTGTGTACACAATCCTGCTGTTCAACACGTTCTTCTTCTTCAACGACTTGCTCGGTGAAGATGGTGTATCCGATGAGGATTACCGAAATCTTCTGCGCGATCTACTGACGCGTTAATTGCCCGAAACAGTAGTGATTCGTACCTGAATCGAGGCCATGTTGGCCAATCTCTGAATCGATGGGGTGATGTCTCGACGACGAATCACGAGCGATACTTCCGCAGCTCCGAGGCGAGCCGCGACATCCACAGCGAATGGAACGACATCGAGATCAACGCCATGTACAAAGATGGCTGCAGACAATTTCCCGGAATCAGTGGTACCGAATGCGGCGCATGGCACTGCGTCTTTCAGATTTGTACGAGGCGTCGGCGGATCAACTGGTTCAAGTTTGGTGAAGCCGATTGAACGTGGGTTTTGCAATGCCCGCCAACGATGCAAACGCTCGGCACCAAACTGATTGAAGGGGTGGCTGTTGGCGCCAGGTTCACGATGCACAGCAACGGATGCAATCACGTTGCGCATTGCTTCTTCTGTTGGCATCTCGCCATGCACCATTGCAAATGCTTCGCGGTCGTTGACTCCCATGCCCACTTCAAGGCGTGACACTCCGGTGGTCGCATCATCCACCACCCGACACATTTCAAGGCCGCGCACTTCGCCGACAACAACGCCATGTTCGATGACCGGGTTGGCACCAGACGACTCGATCAAATCAATGAAAGCAAGGTGTTCGGGCTTTGGCTCGACACGTGCGGCATAGGGCTCTGCCACGGCAGGCGACAAAGAACGGTCATCGACTTGCCACACGGTGAGCGCAACATCAAAAAGTGACGCGCGACGAGCAAGTAAACCTGCATGTTGTTCGGTCAGTATTTGCACGGGCCGTTCGTACTTGGCGGTCCACGCAAGAACGGGGCCAAGCGACCGCGATGCATCGCCATCAATCAGGACCCACACATCGGTCGCGGTGATAAAGGCTGAACCGAGCGCAAATAACTCGGCTGTTCCTTCTGGGTCTGTTCCGAGATGATCGCGCACAAGGGCGCGCAACTTCAGGGACAGCAAGCGAGAGCGCTGTTCAGAATCTTGAGGGTTCAACACTGGCTACTTACAACTCAGGGACAGTGGCGCGGAGCGCCACCGAGAATCACTCTGGGCGTGCAGGTGCGTTGGTGCGCTCGCCGTAACGCTTGTTGAAGCGCTCGACACGTCCACCAGTATCGACAAGCTTTTGCTTACCGGTGAAGAATGGGTGGCACTCGTTGCAGAGCTCGAGCGCAATCGGCTGATTGCGGCTGCTGCGTGTAGTGAAGGCGTTGCCGCACGAGCACTTGACTTGAACTTCGTTGTACTCAGGATGAGTGTCGGTCTTCATGTGGAATCTCCTAGAAACAGATTTATGAGTGTATCGGCACTCAGGCGCCGGGAGTCTTGGCGATTTCAGCCAAGAATTCGTCGTTGGTACCAAAGGTCTTCAGGCGATCCATGAGCATTTCGAGGCCTGGAGCGGGGTTGCCGTCCTGGGCCAGGCCACTGAGCACGCGACGCAGTTTCCAGACCAACTGGAGCTGCTTGCGCTCGAAGAGAAGCTCTTCGTGGCGGGTGCTCGAGGCATCAACATCGATGGCTGGGAACACGCGACGCTCGGCGATGCGACGATCGAGGCGAAGTTCCATGTTGCCGGTTCCCTTGAACTCTTCGAAGATGGCTTCGTCCATGCGGCTGTTGGTCTCGACCAATGCTGTTGCCAAGATGGTGAGCGAGCCACCCTCTTCGACATTTCGCGCAGCTCCGAAGAACTTCTTTGGCGGGTACAACGCACCGGCATCGATACCACCGGACATGACGCGTCCGCTGGCAGGCGCTGCAAGGTTGTAGGCACGAGACAAGCGTGTGATGCCGTCGAGGATGATGACGACGTCTTCACCCATCTCGACCATGCGCTTTGCTTTTTCGATTGTCATCTCGGCGATGTGCGTGTGCTCATCGCTCGGACGGTCGAATGTGGATGCAATCACTTCGCCCTTCACGGTGCGACGCATGTCGGTCACTTCTTCGGGACGCTCATCGATGAGCAACACAATGAGTTTTACTTCAGGGTTGTTCTTTTCGATGGATGCAGCAATTGTCTTCATCACGGTTGTCTTGCCGGCCTTTGGTGGCGACACGATGATTCCGCGCTGACCCTTGCCGATTGGTGCAATGAGGTCGATGATGCGAGCTGTCATGTTTGTCGGATCTTTTGGATCTTCCATGCGCAACTTCGAATCAGGGAACAACGGCGTGAGATCTTCGAAGCGAGGACGATTGCGTGCCTTCTCCGGATCCTGCCCATTGACGGTGTAGATCTCGAGCATTGCCGGGTTCTTTTCGTTGCGACCCGCAGGGCGCGACAAACCAGACACATGGTCACCCTTGCGCAAACCAAATTGGCGCGTGAGTTTTACTGGAATGTATGCATCGTCTTTTGTTGGCATGTAACCACCAACGCGAAGGAAGCCGTAGCCCTCGTCGCGCAGGTCGAGATAACCCTCAACCTTGACTGGCTCGGTGCTCACTGGTTCATTGCTGACCTCGTCACGAGTTTCGAAGCGGTCATCGCCTTGTGGTCCTTCATCACGACCATTGCGTCCACGACGACGACGACGATTGCGTCCGGTGCGATCTTCCCAATCGCCACCTTGCTGATCTGCCTGCTGACGCTGGGCTTGACCCTGGCCCTGCTGGCGCTGTCCTTGTCCTTGGCCTTGCTGACGCTGACCTTGTTGACGTGGTCCGCGCTCTGGACGGTCACCGCGATCGCCACGATCACCACGGTCGCCACGACCTTGGCTGCTGCTTTGCGTCTTCAGTTCGCCCATGCGACCTTCGTGCTGGGCCAATTCGACTTCCCATTCGGCAAGTGGTTCACCATCGGCACCGACATACACAGGCGGCTCTGATGATTCCTTCGGAGCGCGATCTTGGCGCTCTCCGCGCGATGCACGACCCTCGCGTGGCTCACGACCTTCTCGAGGTTCGCGTGGCTCACGTGCTTCGCGAGGCTCGCGTGCTGGCGCGGCATCGGACTCATCGGAGTCGGTGTCTTCTGCCTGCGGACGAGGGGCACGACCGCGAGGGGCGGGTGCTGGTGCTGGCGCATCATTGGCACCAGTCTTTTCCAGAATCTTGTCGACCAATGTGGCCTTTGAATCACGGGCAGCTGCCTTCACGCCAAGCGCACCGGCAATTGCCATCAACTGATCTTTGTCCTTGGATTCAAGGGCGGACTTCTCAAGGGCTTCTGCAGCCATGATTTCCTGCTTTCGTTCAACCGTTCCACGGCTGGATCTAGGGGTATGGACGCACCTGCAAATAGATGAAGGAGCAACTTCCGTCTCGACCCCCCAAAGAATTGGGCGGGGAGAACTCGGACAACCGAGCAACCATCACCCTAGCGGTCACTTCTGCTCGGTACAACGATGCAAGACCCCAAATCACACCCCACTGGTACGGTTTCAGACATGAAGAT
>JBEAXB010000149.1:0-4981 GCA_041160045.1 Actinomycetota bacterium | reverse complement strand
CAGGCACACGTCAGGAATCAGATACGTGCGTGGTTCAGGCTGCGCGCTCAAGGTGGCGTGAATGTCTTCGAACGTCATGAGTCCGGCCACTGCAGTATTGCCACCAAAGAAATTGTTCACCACTTCGATTACTTCGACGTTGCCAAAGGATTCGGCTTCGAACAAGGGGCGCATGACTGCTGCTCCGTATGACCCAGTTACAACACCAAGCGGGAGTTTTTTGCGTTCGCGTGTGCGAAGGGAAACACTCGTAGTGGAGGTGGAACGCAATGATGTCTCGGCAGCCGGGTTGACGACACGCACGTAGTCGGTTGGCGATACGGAATCAACAGATGAGAAAAAGCCATCGTGTCGACCCATCAGGTCCGGACCATCCCCGGTGAAGGCGCTGATAAACGAGCGAACAAGTCCGACTCCGTCTTCGAGCATCGGGAAATCCCCGTATTCATCCGCTGAGGGCGCCTCAATGTTTGCGACCAGATAGAACTCATCGGCCAAGTGGATTGGCTGTCGTCCGATAGCGCGGACATAGCGGGCCTGCCACTTCGACACGATGTCGATTGTGGCTTGTGCTTCTTCAGATGTCTGCACCCGCATGCGGGATTCAGTGTTGAACTTCGACAAGCCAAGAGGCACAACGGCAATTGATTGCAGCAACGGATACTGCTCAAGAAGGCCAGCAAATGTGGATTCGAGAGTGTCATTGTCGTTGACGCCGGGACACAAAACAATCTGAGCACGCACTTCGATGTCGTGATCAAGCAGAATCTTCATCCAGCGAAGGCTGAAACCACCACGAACATTACGCAGCATGTCAGAGCGAGTGTGCGGAGCTGCGGCATGAATGCTCACATACAGAGGAGACAAACGCTCGTCGATGACACGTTCGAGATCGGCCTCGGTGAAACGGGTCAAGGTTGTGAAATTTCCGAACAGAAACGAAAGCCGGTAATCGTCATCTTTCATGTACAGACTGCGGCGCATACCTTTTGGCAACTGGTAGATGAAACAGAACTCGCAATGGTTGTCGCATGTGTGAATGCGATCAAAGACGGCACTTGAGATAGAAACTCCGAAAGCTTCCCCCGCCTGACGTTCGATTCCGATATCTAGGACTTCACGGCCCCGAAGCACTTGGAGATCGATTTCGTCGCCATCGACAAGACGTTGCCATTCCAAGATGTCGCGTGGCGAGACGCCATTGACCGACACAATACGGTCGCCAACAAGCAGGCCGCTTCTCGACCCAGCGGTAGCGGGTTCGACCCCCGCTATCTCGGGGAGAGAGTCAATGGACGATTTCACCCCTCGCAGGCTACCGCTGGGCACTCTCGGTAGTCTGAAGAGGTCATATGCCCGTTGAAAAAGTGCTCCTTGCCTCTCCAAGAGGATTCTGTGCCGGTGTCGAGATGGCAATCAAAGCGTTGGCCTGGATGGTTCGATCCTTCGATTCGCCTGTGTACTGCTACCACGAAATCGTCCACAACAAGATCGTTGTCGACCGATTCGTGGCGCAGGGAGTCATCTTCGTTGATTCAATCGACGAAGTTCCCGATGGGTCCCCCATCATGTTGTCGGCTCATGGCTCGGCTCCCGATGTCGTCACAGCTGCCCGCTCACGCGGCAGTTACGTGGTTGACGCGGTGTGCCCCTTGGTCACCAAAGTTCATCACGAAGTCAAGACTCGCGCATCGAAGGGCTTCCATATTGTGTACGTCGGCCACGAAGGGCACGAAGAAGCAATTGGCACGATGGCCGTAGCGCCTGCCTCGATTTCTCGCGTACAGTCCATCGAGGAAGTCGACGCACTCCCCATCTTCGACAAACCGATTGCAATGCTCGCGCAAACAACCTTGTCGCATCGTGAATGGAACGAAGTTGCCGTGCATGTGCGCGAGAGGTTCCCCGATGTATGGACACCGGGTCGCAGCGACTTGTGTTTCGCCACCACCAACCGACAGTCGGCACTGATGTCGATTGCGCCTCGCGTTGATGCATTCATCATCATCGGATCATCGAACAGTTCGAACACTCGTGCACTCGAGCGTTTGGCAATCGAAGCCGGATGTCCGCGGGTGCACCGAGTGAACTCGGCAGACGAACTACCACGTGATCTTTCCGGAACAGTCGGTGTCACTGCAGGTGCTTCAGCACCTGAAGAACTTGTCGAAGGAGTGCTTGCACTCCTTGCCCCACGCCTTGGAGTCGAAGAAGTTCTTGTGACGGATGAAGACGAGTACTTCCCTCCACCACGCAATATTCGCGATCTTCAAGCCGCCATCGACATCGCAATCACTGCAATGTCTGGTGCATCTGTCATGGGAATCCCCGGCATGGATGATCGTGCACTTGCAGCGAGTGCCGTTCTTGAGGCACTCTCTGTTCCATGATTTCTCCCACTCTTGATTCACTGCGCATCTTTCTCCACCTCATGGCCGTGGCCGTGTGGGTCGGCGGACAAATAGTTCTGGCCGGCCTCGTGCCACGAGTGCGCCCAATTGCTCCCCAAGCAATGAAGCCAATCGCCAATGGTTTTGCTCGCGTGGCGTGGCCAGCGATGGTGTTGATTGTCTTCACTGGTGCATGGGGCATGGCAAGCGCAGAGGTTGCAGATCAAGGAACCGAATACATGTTCACGTTCAGCATCAAGATGTTGTTCGTCGGTTTGGCTATAGGAGCAACAATCATTCACTCGGTCGGTACGACAAAGTTGGCAAAAGGTTTGGGTGGAGCAATCGGATTGCTCGCTTCACTGCTTGCTGCATACGCGGGCGTATTGCTCGCCCACGTTGGCTAAAACTATTTAGTTGCGAGGAACCTTGTTCCATGCAATTTCGCGGTCGACGCGCACATCGCCAGGCAATCCGAGGATTCTTTCGCCAAGAATATTCTTCATGACTTCGGTTGTGCCGCCTTCGATCGAGTTTGCACGCGAACGCAGGAATGCTTTTTGAATGCCGTCGTAACTCATCGCTGTTTCAGGGCGGACCATTTCGTATGAGCCGTACAACATTCCTTCAGCACCGAGAAGTCCGATGGTGAACGCATAGACATCCTTGTTGAGGTTGGCGCTTTCCATCTTGCCGATGGACCCTTCGGGACCAGGAGCTCCCATGCGGCGAGTTGCATTGGCACGAATGTTCGTCAAACGATGAACTTCGGCACGAATCCATAGCGTCATTAATTCGTCACGAGTCGACTTGTCCTGCTGATCTTTTGGCATTGCCTTCCACGTCTTCACGGCATGAGCAATCGAGCCCGAACCCTGTTGGGGAATCGCGCCACCAATGGAAACTCGTTCGTTCATGAGGGTTGTGAGGCTCACGCGCCAACCATCGCCTGGGTTACCAAGCATTTCAGCCTCGGGAATACGAACATCGGTGAAGTACACCTCATTGAATTCAGCCTCGCCAGTCATTTGGCGCAGCGGACGAATGTCAACTCCTGGTGCCTGCATATCGACGACGAATGCAGTGAGGCCTGCATGCTTCACAGCCTCTGGGTCGGTACGAACCACGAGAAGACCAAAACGGGAAAGATGCGCAAGGGTGGTCCAGACCTTTTGGCCATTCGCAATCCACTCGTCGCCATCTTTGATTCCCTTTGCCGACAAACCAGCAAAGTCCGAACCAGATCCTGGCTCAGAGAACAACTGACACCACACTTCCTCGCCAGTGAACAGTGGACGCAGGTAGCGCGACTTCTGTGCTTCGCTTCCCCACTCGACAACTGTTGGTCCACACATGCCGGGTTGCGCATCATCGGGTTCGGCGCACCGGCCGGATACAGGACCTCGTTGACGGCCTTTTGAAACTTCGGTGAGATTCCGAGGCCACCATGACCGACGGGAAAATGCACCCACGCAAGACCCTTGTCGAACTGTGCTCCAAGGAACTCAACAACAGAGGTCTTCGTTGGAGGGAATTCCGCAAGAAGTTCCTGGGCTAATTGGAGAACTCGGGCTTCATCAACGGTGGAAGTTTCAGTGACGCTCATACGTGCCTTTCGTAGGGATAGGGCAAAACTATCCGAAGAAAACGACGCCAAACGAGCCCTGGACCCGTTGACTGCCTTGTGACCTCTGTCATTCGTTAGTTTTGTAACTATGTACCCAGGACTTCATGCCTCTGCCCACCCTGATCGCCCAGCTGTCATCCACGCCGAGACCGGGGTTGTCACCACGTATGGCGAGCTCCACAAGGGAGCCGTCAAGCTCAGCAATGTGTTGCGCGCAGCGGGACTGCAGCCAGGCGATCATGTTGCAGTGTGCATGGAGAACCATGCTCGCTACTTCGAAGCGATTTGGGGCTGCCATTACGCAGGCCTGATTTACACAGCCTGCTCAAGCCGTCTGACTCAGGCCGAGATCACCTACATCTTGAATGACTGTGGAGCTAAGGCTTTCATCACGTCGAAGTACAAGGCTGATCAGGCAATCGAGATCGCGAACGACATTCCGAATGTTCATTTGCGCCTCATGCTTGATGGAACCGTCGATGGGTACGACGCATACGAGACAACTGTTGCGGCAGCACCAGAAACAGAACTACCCAACATGATCGACGGCACTGACATGTTGTACTCGAGTGGAACCACCGGCATGCCAAAGGGCATTGCTCGCCAGTTCCCTGGCACTCCACTCGGAACCGCTGCAGGCTTGGCCACCACTCTCACTGTTGGCTTGTACAAATTCCGCGAAGCAATGTTGTACCTCTCGCCTGCTCCGCTCTACCACGCAGCTCCTTTGCGCTTCAACATGTCGGTGCATGCTGCAGGCGGCACAACAGTGGTGATGGAACACTTTGATGCAGAGAATTTCTTGAAGTTCGTCGAGAAATATTCGATCACACATACCCAAGTCGTGCCAACCATGTTCATTCGCATGTTGAAGCTGGAAGAAAGTGTCCGAATGAAGTACAACGTGTCGTCACTCGAAGTTGTGATCCATGCGGCTGCTCCGTGCCCGATTGAAACCAAGAAG
>JBEAXB010000020.1:0-8026 GCA_041160045.1 Actinomycetota bacterium | reverse complement strand
CTCGAGGCACGCATCAACGGAACCCCCATCGAAGCATTGTGTGGCCACGTGTGGGTGCCATCGCGCGATCCGAAGCAAGTACCCATGTGCAACAAGTGCAAGGACATCTACGACACGTACCGCATGTTCAACGACGGACTCGGCGAAACTCCGAACGAGTGACCACTCCTCGTCCGCTTCGACCTGCTGTTCGCGGCTTGGTGATCGACCACGACAACTTCGTTCTCATGGTGCGGCTTGTTTTTGACGAAGGTGCATTCTGGGTATTGCCTGGTGGCGGAATCGATGCAGATGAAGACCACTTCACAGCCCTTCATCGAGAACTAGCCGAAGAGACCGGCCTCACCGGCGCCCTCATTGGTGCTCCCGTATGGGAACGCACGCATTACTTCTCGCTGATTGATTCGAATGATGTCGAATGGGCCGGCCAAACAGAAACCGTGTACCTCGTGCGCACTGCACGATTCGACCCGGCTCCTCACTTCACAACAGAACAATTGCTGTCTGAGAATCTGCACGAACACCGATGGTGGAACCTCGACGACATTGCCGCATATTCAGGCACGGATTCCTTTGCCCCACCCAACATCCACGTTCACCTGAGCCACATCGTGCAGCACGGCGCGCCAAGTTCGCCATTCATCATCAACCAGATCAGTTAACGAAAATCACGACTCGGAATTGTGGCTGGCGCAAAGAGTGGCAGCAACTGTTCGGCCACGATGTTGATGACTCCGCTTGCTGATTCGACGCGACCACGCACCAACAATGCCGAAGCATCACGAGCAACTGCTCGATGTCGCGCCCAACACCCTTTGGAACACACCACGTTGATCAACCCTGTCTCGTCTTCCAAACTGATGAAGGTTGCACCTTTGGCAGTCATTGGTCGCTGACGATGGGTAACAACACCAGCCACTAGCACGCGGTCCCTGTGCGCTACATCGGGTAGTTGAGCAGCAGTACGCACGCCTTTGGCATTCAACTGATCGCGCAGGAAGATTGTCGGGTGCCCATCGGGAGAGATGCCTGTTGCCCACAGATCTGCAATTGCTTCTTCCACTGGCTCCATGCCGGGCAGGGTTGGCCGCGAGTTGAGCCCGAGTACTCCCTGCAAATGCGCAGTATCGCCATGGCCATGTGCGCCAGCTCCCCACAATGCGTGCCGTCGATCATCACCAAAGCTGAGGGTAAACGCACCTGCCGTGGCCAAAGCTTCCAATTGCTTGCGCGAGATTGCCGGAACCTTTTCAACCAGTTGTTCGACAGAGCAATACGGCCGATGTTGCGCAATGTCATGGGCAAGTTCGGCACCGATACCACGAACAGAACCAACACCAAGCCGTACCGCAAGACCAGATTCGGATTCGGCACACGATGCAAGCGTTGCCAGATCGCCCGACAAATTGATGTCGGGGGTATGCACCACAACACCATGTCTGCGTGCATCGCGCACCAATGTGTGCGGCGACCAAAAACCCATCGGTTGTGCATTGAGAAGCGCTGCGCAAAACACCGCAGGTTCGTGCAGTTTGATGTACGACGACGAATACACCAGATAGGCAAAACTCACCGAGTGGCTTTCGGGAAAGCCGTAGTTGGCGAACGCCGCCATCTTTACGAAGATCTCGTCGGCAATGTCACCAACAATGCCCCGCTCGGCCATGCCTTCGTACAATCGCATCTTCAATCTCTGCATTCGCGCCTGCGACCTTTTTGAACCCATGGCTTGTCGCAGCTGGTCGGCTTCAGATGCGGTGAACCCCGCAACATCGATGGCCATCTGCATGAGCTGTTCTTGAAACAGCGGCACTCCCAAGGTTTTACCGAGCGAATTTTCGAGCAACGGATGCAGATACGTGATTGGTTCCAAACCATTACGACGACGAATGTACGGATGCACCGACCCACCTTGAATCGGCCCCGGACGAATGAGAGCAATCTCAACAACAAGATCGTAGAAACGTCGCGGCTTCAGACGTGGCAATGTGGACATCTGCGCTCGTGACTCCACCTGAAACACGCCCACGGTGTCGGCACGACACAACATGGCATACACATCATCTTCCTGAGGAATGGTTGCAAGGTCGAGTTCGTATCCGCGATGTTCGGAAATGAATGCCACGGCATTCGACAAAGCCGACAACATGCCAAGACCCAACAAATCGAATTTCACCAAACCAGCAGCTGCACAATCATCTTTGTCCCACTGCAACACGCTGCGGTTTGCCATGCGCCCCCATTCGACAGGACACACTTCGATGATGGGTCGATCACACATCACCATGCCTCCCGAATGAATACCGAGATGACGAGGCATGTCTTTCACCTCGGCGGCCATTTCCAATACCAAATCAGGAATGTCGTGTTCGGTTTGCATTGCAGTAATTGCCAAGCCTCCCCACGCATCAACCTGCTTGCTCCATGAATTCTGACGCTCGGTTCCGTACCCCAGAGCGCGTGCCATGTCGCGCACGGCCGAACGAGAACGATATGTGATCACGTTGGCAACCTGTGCTGCGTGGTGACGTCCGTGTCGGGAATACACGTACTGAATCACTTCCTCGCGCCTGCCGCTTTCGATGTCGATGTCGATGTCTGGTGGGCCATCACGTTCTGGCGACAAAAATCGTTCGAACAACAACCCGAGCGATACTGCATCGGCTTTTGTAATGCCGAGGGAAAAACACACCGCACTGTTGGCCGCACTACCTCGCCCTTGACACAAGATGCCTCTCTCCGCACAAAAGCGCACGATGTCCCACACCACAAGAAAGTAACCAGCAAAACCAAGCGTCTCAATGATTTCCAATTCGTGGTCGATGGTGCGCCACGCACGAGCACGCAACGACAGATCTTCGCTCGACTCTGCGGGCTTGTCTCCGTACCGTCGTCGCGCGCCTTCGGCCACAAGGTGACGCAGGAACGACATTTCATCGAAGCCGTCGGGACACGGAAACGGCGGCAAGTTCGGAGCAACGAGCGACAAGTCGAACGCAATCTCGCGGGCAAGTTCGGCGGTGCGTTCGATAACGCCGGGATAACGGGCAAAGCGCCGTTCTTGTTCGGCTCCAGATCGCAGGTATGCAGTGGCAGCAGACGGCAACCGGTGATCGATGTCGTCGAGCCCGCATCGTTGCCGCACTGCGGCCAACGCCGTAGCCAATCGGTGCTGTGCCGGCACCGCGTACATCACGTTGTTGCTGGCGATGCATTCCAGATCAAGCGATGCAGCAAGGCGCACCAGTTGATCGTTGCGTACGGCATCGACTGGGTCACCGTGATCCCATAACTCGACCAACACATTGCGCGCACCGAAATGCTCGACGAGGGATCCGAGCACCTGACCAGCAATTGCAGGCCCATGCTGCACCAATGCAGACACAACCGCGCTGTCGCGACCACCTGTGAGAACCAAACAATGATCGCGCACTGTTGTGCCCACTGTGTCGAATGAAAAAACAGGAGCACCTTTGCTGCCTGCCAACTGCCCTTCGCTGATCGCGCGTGCCATACGTGCGTACCCCGACGGGCCACGTGCCAACAACACGATGTCTCCGCTGTTATGGCAATCAAGTTCGACACCAAAAATGGTGGGCAACCCCACCGCGCGTGCTGCTTCGGCAAAACGCACAACACCGTACAAACCATTGCGATCAGTGAGTGCAAGTGCGGATAAACCGAGAGACGATGCAACTTCAGCCAACTCTTCAGGATGAGCTGCCCCTTCAAGAAACGAAAAATTGGAACGACAATGCAGTTCGGCATACGGCACAGAACAGTGGCCACGAGCAAGAACGGGTTCGAATGGTTGACGTTGCGCACTGAGTGCCGGACCATCGCCTCCTGCGTTCGGTGCGACAGAAGATGGGGCGCGACCATTCGAGAGACGTGCCTCTAATTCGCTCCACGGCATGGCCGGATTGTTGAACCCCATGCAGGGATTCTATACGAACATATGTTCGTATAGAAAGGGGTGGTTACAAGCCCAGCAAGGCTTTCGTGGCGTACAAACCGCCCAGCAGACCAGCATCTGCAATCGCGATTGCCTCGTCCCACGTGAACCACTGCACCTGCTGGCTCTCCCCGGACAATGGCGCTGGTGCCACTTCGGGGGCACGCACCACATACCGCACATCGAGATGCGTGTGGCCCTTTGGCCCTGCATGCACATCGACATGAACAAACAAACCGTTCTCATGTTCCTGACGAACAGGCAAACCTGTTTCTTCTTCGGCTTCACGCAATGCACCTTGTGCCGCGGTTTCGCCTTCTTCGATGTGGCCACCTGGTTGCAGCCACATGTTCAATCGTTTGTGCAGATGCAATGCAACCTTGTCTCCGGCATCGCTCACCACGATTGCTGACGCAGTGATGTGTACAGGATCTGCATTTTCACTGTATGGATCAGACAACACCGATGCCATCTGAAGAAATGCAGCAATAGATTCTGTTTCGCGTTCATCGACTGCAACATGCGTACTGAGCAGTTGATTCCATGCATGTGCGATCTGGTGAATTTCCACTCCGCAACCGTACCTGCAGAACAATCAGTCGTATCGCGCCAGAAGTGTCCAGAGTTGATTTTCCAAACCAACGAGGAAAACACCGACTCCGCGTTGCTGATGACGCACCAAGAGTTGCATCCGTATCTGGCGTCGGCGACGTCGCGGATCCCACCAGCGTTCTTCGACGGGCCATGGACCAGCAACGCGCATGATGTCGTATTTTTGGTTACCCACTTCAACGCGTGCGGGGAGCGAATCAAGTTCGTGACGGCCTGTTACTCCGATGCTGGTGCCGGCGTGGTTCAGAACCTGAATGAGTGGCGGCTCGGCTGCAACAGATGCCGGCGACGGACGCGGCACGGAACCGCTCCAGTCACGGGCGACACCTTCGCCGCTATGAACACGTTGTTCGCCCGCGTCGGAATTGGTGAGATCAACAAGTGCAATCGGTACCCGCGAATACACAGTGGCAACATCGCGACCACCAGACCACCGTGGCACGGTGACCTGCACGGTGTTGTTGACTGCCATGGCCATGCTTGCTGCGCGGGCGGCACGTTCGGTGTTTTCCTGATTGCCACCCCACAGCAGTGGCTGCACCACCAATACTTCGCGGCTTTCCAACGGAACCCATTCGATGCGCACCACACCACTTGTCGGGGCATCGGGGTCGGCGGCGGAATCGGTGAGCCACCCTTCGAGTTGAAACAACAATCGTTGTGCAACAACAGCTGCCGAAAAACCCTTTGGTTCTCCCCAGATACGACCAGCAACTTCGGCGTGATCTGTGTGGCATGTGATCAGCAGCCGGACGCATTGCTGACCATGACCGGAAATGGCATTGATCATTGTGTCGATGGTTGCGCGTGCTGCAGAGACAACATGTGCGGCATTGGCTAGTGGTGATTCGAATTCGACATGATGGGCAAAATCTGATGGTGGTGCACCAGGTGCAAGATGGCGCACTTCATCACCAGACACCAAGTGGTACACGCGCTGCCCTTCGATGCCGAAGCGATCGATGAGTGCTGATTCACCGACGGCAAGAAGTGCACCACACGTGCCAAGACCAAGGCGTTGAAACAGATCGACCGTGTCGGCACTGATGCCGCCAACGCGCGACAGTGACACCACCGGCAATGCGGCAAGAAACTCGGCTCCGATTGCAGAATCAATCACACACGGATAGCCCCGCGAGACAGCCAGATGTGCTGCTGCAGTTGCTGCAAAGCGTGAATCGGCAATGCCGACACCCCACACAGAACCGGTGTTGGCATCGGTGCACAACCGATGCAGTTTTTCGGCAACCGCGGTGTCGCCACCGAAGTAACGCGATGGTCCGCGTGCCGACAACACGATGGTGCCCAGGTCTTGCACTTCCACCAACGGCGACAACGCGGTGACTGCTCGCACGACATGTTCGAACATGCGAAAAGCATGCTCTTCGCCCAGCTGGCCGTGATCATTCATCCACTGCGGGAACACGATGGCAATCGACCTGCTCATAAACACGACCCGATTGGCAACTGGACACTGCACGAGCGATGCGCATGCACGCGCCGACCCGAGGCGCTGACATTGACCGTGCGCGAGTGTGCATGAGTATCGAATTGCCATTGCTCTGTGCGCGCGGAAAAAGAAGCGTCGATGGAAAAACCACCAGGGTCTCCGAGTACGAACAGCACTGCTCCTTGCGCCTTGGCACGCGCAACAACACGACGCGCATCAGATGCTGAACACACTGGTGATGACACCGCAACAACATCGAGGCCATCGACAAGTGCACCCAATACCTGCGACATGGTGGCCGATGTGTTTTCTGCAGACACGCATAGGGTGCGATGCAGTGCGACACCATGTTCGTGGGCCGACATG
This sequence comes from Actinomycetota bacterium, assembly GCA_041160045.1. Lineage (GTDB taxonomy): Bacteria > Actinomycetota > Acidimicrobiia > Acidimicrobiales > Ilumatobacteraceae > UBA2093. Next base: position 1,643 of record JBEAXB010000020.1, on the reverse strand, counting down.
AGCCCGGCGCGCGCCATGTTGACCATGGCCAACCACGACCCGGTACTCGTGGCCGATGCAACAAGAGCAAACAACAACGATGTTGCGGCATCACCCGTGCATCCGTATACGTGGCCACGTTCGAGACCGCCTGCAGGAAGCAATGGTGCAAGTGGGCGAACGACAGAGATGGGTCCGCATCCGGTTGCCACTTGAGCATTCATACGTTCGGCAAACTGGGCGCCGGTTTCGACTCCGGCAATGCGCATGCCCGCAAGATGTTCGATGGCTGTCTGACTCACATGGTCAGCGTAGCGAACGTATGTTCGATGGTTCCGAGGGCTATCCCGGAAGGGGGAAACCTACTTGGCGGCCCACCGCGCACGGGCCTGGCGGCTGCGCTCGAACAAATGGGCCGGAACCCGAGGATCTTCGCCAGCAATAGCTGGGGCGTCACTTGCTGCTGCAGGTGCTGCTTCGGCTGGCATCTGAGCCAACAACTCTTCAAGCGTGGGGGGAACCATTCCGGGCTTCCAGTACTGGTACAGGTCGCGAACAATCTCGTTCAACGCTGTCTGGGAAGCACCTGATTCGAGCGATGCAGTGATGATGTTTCCATATACATGGACCCATTCGACATGGCCGGCCTCAAAGAAACGACGGGCAATGACAGCAGCGGGACGGGTGCCCTTGGCCTCGGCTGCGCTCGTGAAACGCTCGTGCCCCATGCCAGTCAGAGACCGATTGGTCTCGAATCGAACGATGGCGGAAGTTCCACCAGCCTTTTGCTCTGCTAACACCGGTTGTCCCATGTGCCCACGCTAGTCAACTCGCTCGGGCTTCGCCCATCTTGTCGGCGACAGATACGGTGGGGGAAGCAATTGCTGGCCCGCTCGGGCCGATTCAAAGGGAACATCACCATGGCAAACATCAGCATTGAAGAGTTCGAAAAAGAAGCACTCGCTTTTCTTGAAGCGAACAGCGAAAAGCGTGGCGTAGAAAAAGCATTCGTCTGGGGCGAGGGCTCCGACAGCTTCTACGAAGAGCGCGACCGCGATGCCGAGTATCGCCAAGCAGAAGAAGCAAAGGCATGGCGCCAAAAGAAGTTCAAGGCCGGCTTTGGCTGGATCACAGGTCCTGCGCAGTACGGCGGACGCGAACTCACTTCTGCATACGACCGTGCATACAGCAACCTTGAAGCGCAATACCGTGTGCCGAACCAGGGATGCTTCACCATTGGTCTTGGCATGGTTGCTCCCACAATTCTTGCCCATGCGTCAGACCTTGCAAAAGATCTCTACCTCACAAAAATGTGGAGCGGCGAAATCATCGGTAGCCAGTTGTTCTCCGAGCCAGGTGCAGGTTCCGACCTTGCATCACTCACCACAAAGGCCGAGCGCGATGGTGACGAGTGGATCATCACCGGACAAAAAGTGTGGACATCAGGTGCGCATTATTCCGAAATCGGCGAAATCATCTGCCGCACCGACTGGAACCTGCCAAAGCATGCCGGCCTTACCGGTTTCATTGTCGATCTCAAGGCTCCTGGCGTTGAGATTCGCCCCCTTCGCCAGATGACAGGTGGCGCAAGCTTCAACGAAATCTTCTTCAACGAAGTACGCGTGCGCGACGATCACCGTTTGGGTGATGTCAACAACGGATGG